>JBFGQG010000033.1:0-14870 GCA_041564295.1 Anaerolineales bacterium
GAAGACCAGCTCGTCGAGGAATTCAATCAGCAGGAGGATCAGGATGAAGGGTTGCAGGCGTTTCATTAGGACCGAAAGAAAGGCGCGGGAGTGTGTGAGGGTCTTGTTTTCAGTATAATTGACCCAGACTTGGCAAGTCTTAAAGACTTGCCAAGTCTGGTAGTTTTTAAGAACAAAGCGTGAACCGATCGCTCAGTTCACGCTTTCGACTGTATGTTAAGTCGCCCGAGCGACTACGCCATCATGCGCAGCGGCTGTTCGATGTAGCTCGCCAATGCCCGCATGAACTCCGCTGCCTCCGCCCCATCGCTGACCCTGTGGTCCACGGAGATGGTTGCTTTCATGCGCCAGCCGACTGCCAGCTCACCATTTTTTACAACCGGCGTCTGCCGGGCGCCGCCTAATGCCAGGATCGCAGCCTCAGGAGGGTTGATGATGGCTGTAAATTCGTCAACGCCGAACATTCCGAGGTTGCTGGTCGTGAACGTCGAGCCGGACACATCATCCGGCTGGACCTTGCCTTCGCGCACACGCCCGGCCTTCTCTTTGACTTCCGCCGCAATCTGGCGCAGGGTCTTGGCATCCGCATCGTGGCAGACAACAGTCAACAGCCCGCCTTCGACCGCGACCGCAACGCCCACATTAATGTGACCATGATGGATCACTTCGCCTTCACCAAGCGAGGCGTTGAGGTTCGGGTACTGCCGAAGCGTCAGCGCTACCGCTTTTATGATGAAATCGTTGACTGAAAGTTTTTCACCATCGTCCGCCAGCATCGCATTCAGCTCTTTGCGGACCTGCATGAGCCGATCCAGTTCGTAATCGTACGTGACGTAGAAATGCGGGTACCACTGCTTCGACTCGGTCATCCGCCGCCCGATTGCCTGTCTCAGCTTTGTAAGTTTGACCGTCCGATCTTCAGCTGCAGGTGTTGCGAATGCAGGAGCCACACTCGGCATGGCGCGTGTAGGAACAGTCCCAGGTCCGGCCGCCAGGTAAGCTTCGATGTCCTTTTTCACAATACGACCCATTGGGCCCGTTCCTTTGACATTGGCCAGGTTGATCTGGTTGGCCTGGGCCATGTTGCGGGCCAATGGAGACGCACGCACCCCGTCTGGCAACGAACCGTCAGTCTCTGCGACGGCCACAGAGGTCGTAGTCTCTGCAGCGGCTGGCGCCGGTTCGTCTTTAGCCGCCGCACCAACCGCTTCCGGCGCGGTGAAATCGAGCCCACTGATGTCTTCGCCCGCCTCACCGATCACGGCGATAGGGTCGTTGATCGGAACGATCGAATCTTCAGGTACGATGTGCTTTAAGACAGTACCGGAATACGGCGACTCGACTTCAACGGTAGCTTTATCGGTCTCGATTTCAGCCAGCAGCTGGCCTTTTTCAACGGTTTCACCTTCCGCAACGGCCCAACGCACCAGTACACCTTCGGCCATGTCAAAACCAAGCTTGGGCATCGTTACAACATCGGCCATTAGAGCACCTCCTTCACCGCTTTCACAATGTCTTCAACCTGAGGCAGAGCCATTTGCTCGAGAGTTCGGTTGTAAGGCAGGGGAACTTCTTTCTGCGCAACGCGCTTGACAGGCGCATCGACATAATCAAACGCCTGTTCATAGATTCGCGAGGAAATTTCAGACCCCACTCCGAAGCTCCGCCAGCCTTCCTCAACCACGACTGCCCGGTTGGTGCGTTTG
Source organism: Anaerolineales bacterium (assembly GCA_041564295.1). GTDB lineage: Bacteria > Chloroflexota > Anaerolineae > Anaerolineales > JABWBV01 > DATDOR01. The sequence goes on from JBFGQG010000033.1 coordinate 1,707, forward strand.
AATGACTCGATTACAGGTTCCATGTCGAGCGGGCGTAGTGTGCGCAGGTCGACGATTTCGATCTCGATACCGTCTTTCGCCAGCAGATCAGCAGCCTGCATCGTGAGCTGGAGGCCGCGGCTGTATGTCACAACAGTAACATCACGACCCGGTCGCTGGATTTTTGATTTCCCGATCGGGACGGTGTAGTCACCTTCCGGAACTTCACCGCGCCATTGGTAGAGCAGCGCATTTTCGATAAAAAGTATCGGGTCGTTTGAACGAATAGACGCTTTTAGAAGACCCTTGGCATCCTCCGGCGTGCCCGGTGACACCACTTTTAAGCCGGGGAAATGGGCAAAAATTGCGTCGGGGGTCTGGGAATGGGTTGCACCAAGTTGGCGTCCGCCCCCACCGACTGTACGGACCACGAGCGGGAGTTCGAATTGGCCGCCGAACATGTATCGCAGCTTGGCCATCTCGTTCACGAGGTGGTCCATCGCCACAAATGCAAAGTTGATCGTCATGAGTTCGGCGATTGGGCGCATGCCGACCATCGAAGCGCCGATCGCCGCACCGACAATGGCTGCTTCCGAAATGGGCGTATCTCTCACACGTTTATCGCCGAATTTATCATAAAAACCACGGGTAACTGCGTACGTTCCCCCCCAGACGCCGACTTCCTCGCCAATAATGAATACCTTATCATCGCGCTCCATTTCTTCCATGAGCGCTTGAGAAATTGCTTCTCGAACTGTAATTGGTCTTGCCATCAATTTGCTCCGTTTCCTTTTCTAAGCATCCGCGTAAATATCGGTAAAAAGCTCTTCAGGGGCTGGTTCAGGGCTGTTTTCCGCATACTCAACAGCCTCTTCAACCTCAGCCTCGATTTTTGCTTCAATCCCATCGAGTTCTTCGACGGAAGCAATTTTCTCGGCAATCAGGTAATTGCGATACGAACCGATTGGATCGTCATCACGCCATACCTCGACTTCGTCTTTCGTTCTGTAGCGTTCCGGATCGCCCATGGAATGACCCCAAAACCGATAAGTGACAATTTCGAGGAAATATGGACCGTCCCCGCCGCGGATGCGGTCGAGCGCTTTAGCCGTTGCCTCGCGGACTTCAAGGACTTCCATGCCGTCGACGCGCTCGCCATCGATGCCGTAACCTTCGAATTTCTTGGTCATTTCGGAGACAGCCGATGCGCGTTCAATCGTCGTCCCCATCCCGAACTGGTTGTTTTCACAAACCCAAAGAACCGGTAGTTTCCAGACTTTCGAAAGGTTGACTGCCTCATGAAAGAAACCGATGTTGGTGGCGCCATCGCCGAACATGCAGATCGTGATGTTGTCGCGCTCTGCGTATTGATCGCCAAGGGCAAAACCGGCTGCGATCGGTAAATGCGCGCCGACGATGGCATGACCGCCCCAAAAGTTCTTTTCCACATCGGCCATATGCATGGACCCGCCTTTACCTTTCGACATGCCGGTGGCCTTACCGAGCAGTTCGGCGAATACTGATTTGGCAGAGATGCCGACATTGAGAGCCACACCATGATCACGGTAAGCTGTGATGACGCGGTCTTGAGGCTTGCGTGCTGCAACCAGGCCGGTGCTGACAGCTTCCTGTCCGATGTAAAGATGCAAAAATCCGCCGATCTTACCTTGCTGGTACAGTTCTGCGGCGCGTTCTTCAACGCGGCGGATGAGCACCATCTCATAAAATATCTGTAAATGATCCTGTTTTTCCATTAGAGGAATACCTCCTGAGTTTCAAACTGCGCAAAAACGCAGCCTGCACACAAAACAACACCGGGAATTTCCCGGCGTTGCGATTTGCAATTCAATTGGGTTGGACGCAAAATAGCGTCAGGATTATACCAAAACATATCCGAATCGTTTTCAAATCCGTGAAAATTGATGTAGTTTTGCCGGTCAGATCCAGATCAGCTGCGAAAGCACCCTGCTTTTTGCAGCCATCTTCGCAGACCCTGTACCTCGCACGTTTTATCCACTATACTCCTCTCGCATCCCCCTGCATGCTGTAGGGGCAATTATGGAGATCGCATGCATAGGCTAACCTTTATTCAATCCATATCCCTTTTAGCTCTACTGGTTATTTCTGCCTGCAGCCCCGGCGAAGCGGTCGATTTTGGTGAACTGCCTTTGTACCCGGACACGAAACCGCTCCAGGATAAAGACGTCCTTGCGGAGACGCTGGCTGAATCGCTCCGCCAAAGCACCGGACTGCAGGACATGGAAGTCGATATGATCGTAGTCAACCTGACCGGCGATAATAATTGGGACCGGATCCGGAGTTTCTACGCTACTGCGATGGAAGAACGCGGTTGGGCTGTTGAAGAAAACTATGCTAACGATTCCGATTACGTCCACGTGGCCGCCTGGAAACATGGTGCGTGGTCACCGGACCAGGTCCTTCTGGTCAGCCGCACCATCGACCCACTTGGCGGCGCGCCTTATCTCATCTTAATTCTGTTTACCAGGTAGCGAATGGACAATGTCTTCGCAATTAATTAAAAAAGCGAGACCCTTCGAAAGGTCTCGCTTTTTTAATCTGACTGGATTTTATTACTGGATTTCGAAGATGATGGTCACATCGACCGAGATCGTCAGCATTCCGGGGGAAACGGGAACCGCAAGAGCAGCTTCATAAGCTACTGCGCCGCTGCCGCCGACACCCAAAGGCTGTGGGAAACCACCGTAGCTGTTGATGTTTACGATCTGACCCAGTTCAACCTCAGCGAAACCGGCGAGTTCTTCAGCCTGGTCGCGTGCAGCTGCAACCGCGAGTTCACGAGCCTGGCTCAAAGCTGCGGATTTATCGGAGACGTCAAACTGGATGCCCCAGATGTTGTTCGCGCCGGCTTCGACAGCAGTTGAGAGCAGGTCTCCGATCGATTCGAGTTCACGCACCACGACGAAGACGCTGTTTTCAACGACGTAAACTGTCGGCGGCTTCGTTTCAAACGGCTGGCTGTAGTCTTCGGAAGAGTAGATATTAAAGTTGGTTGTCTGGATGTCTTCTTCAGCGACACCAAACGCCAGCAATGCATCCACAAGTTCCTGAGACTGTTCGCTGTTTGCTGCGACAGCAGCTTTTGCATCCCGGTCCTGCGTACGTACACCGATGGTGACATATGCGATATCCGGAGCAAGTTTGACCTGGCCTGTGCCGTTGGCGGTCAACGTGCGGGTTGTGCCGTCAGCGGTCTGCAAGCGAGGGGCGCTGCCGCCAGCTGCTTCAGCGACCATGGCGCCGCAAGCTGTCAAAACAATGGCTGCGACGGCAAGTAGAACGACGATGAGTAGTGATTTAGACTTCATTTCTTAGTCTCCTTTTACCTCTTTTGTGTAGATTGTACGTCATAGACGCTGATCTTATGGAACTGGTTCCTGAAAATGGCTACCACTTTTTCCTCTTATGGATTCTTCATAATTTGCAGATTTCAATCGAGTCCTTGTTCATGCAGCAGATGATTTGATGCATAACATATCTGCCGCGACGGTCAGTTTATTATTGGATCCTTCGATCGTTAGAAATACAGTTTCTCACAGTTTTAACCCCTTGTGACCATTCTTGAGGCTTGAATTACACAATGAATAAGGGTGTTTTCACCCCGGACGGATCCCTGATTTACTGCACGTTTTGGTTTTTCGCTTGCCCCATGTGCAAAATAGATTTACAATACCCTAGACATTTGTTCTAAATGAGGCAGTTGTGGCAATCGATTTCCAGAGTGTTCGAAAACAAATTAGCGAAATGGGTGAGAGAGCACCGGCGCGCGCACGTGAGTTCAACGATAAAAAGCGTGCTGCCGCAGATCTGCTCACAGGCAATGCGATTAACCTGGAGATGCTGGGCCAGCGCGTTCAGGCAGCCCTGGCGTTTAACGCCAACCTCCGCAGCGCTGTCCCTGGTTCGGAACCGCTCGATGCCCAATTTCCCCTGCCTGAGATGCCTGAAAAAGCGGCGCTACTTGCAGCAGACGGCTCGCAAATTTATCCCGACCGGCACGGGCCAAGTCCGTTCAGTCTCATCAATGTTGGGGCAATCTGTATGCTACTCGGTAAAACAGTTCCCCCGTCTCAAACCGTCACCAGCGCACTGCTCTATGACGACGAGATGTATACAGACAACGGCCTGATCACAGAAAGCCTCGTCGCCCTGATGCGTGATCTTGGTGAGCGGGAACTCCTCGCAGAATTGGCCGCAGGCTTGCAAGCGCCGATCCTGACGCTGACGGACGGTCCCCTTGAATTATGGGAGCCGCGTGAGGAAAGTGGAGACACATACAGGAAGAAATTCGATGAATACATTGCAGCCTTGCGCAAACTGTACAAGGTCGGTGCATCAACTGCAGGCTACATCGACAAGCCGGGCAGCGATCTGCTCGTCCGTTTACTCGAAATCGCAAGCCTCAGCCTGGAAGATCTCAAACTGGCCGGCAAGCAAAGGCCGTTCATTCGCGTGACGGATGTTGACCTTTTGGAAAGCATCCTCGGGCCTTTCGAACGCTCGGCCATTTTTGGAATCCAATCCAAGAACGCCGTCCGATATACGGATGAACTTGCGATCCACTTCTTTTACCTCAATGTCGGCAAAACAGCCTCGGGCCTGCCGTACCTCGCACGAGTTGAAATTCCGGCCTGGGTGGCAGGGGATTCCGAAATGGTCGATACACTACACGCCGTGCTGGTTCAGCAGTGCCGCGTCCTCGGTACAAGGCCTTTCCCATATCTCCTTCACCGCTCACACGAGGTCGCCGTGGTAACGCTCGATGAAAAGAAACAGGTCGAAGACATGATTGCAATGGAACTCCACAAGCAGGGCGTTTACACCGGCACGCAATCTTATAAGTCGTCAGTTAAGGAAGTCGGCGGGCGGAGCAGGTTCAGCAACCGAAGGTAATTTCACAATGAATAAGGATGACCAATGGATAAATCTATAGCAATCGGACGCCTGCTGCGAGCAGGAACGACAGGTTTCGTTGTCGGCGTCCGGGTGGCACAGTGGGAAGCGCCTGCTTTCGGTTCACTCGTCAGTGCACCGCTGATGAACGGTTACCAAATTTACGGACTCATTCACGATATCCACATCGATGACGACGGCCTGGTGAGACAGCTCATTACGGCTGAGAACGTCGACCCTGTCATCATCGCAGACAATCGCGAGAACCGCAATATCCCGATCGAAATAAGCGTGATATCCGTGGGGTATGCGGAAAACGGACAGATACGTCACCTGCTGCCTCCTCGACCGCCGCTCAGCCTGGATTCGATCTACCTGTGCGGCAGCGAGGAACTTCGTGCGTTTACTTCGGCTGGCAAATTCGGCTACTTCCGCCACATCCTGCGCTCTGCAGATCTGCCGGTCGGTGAAATCTTAGCCGCCCATGTCGAACAGGCACAGGCAGCGCACCAGGCTGCCGGCAACGACCGCTGGAGCGAACAGGCCACCAAGGAACTGATCGTTCTGCTGCGGGACGATTATCCGTCGCTTATGGCGGTGCTGGGCGCACTCAGTGATGCTCAGTTGTATTCAGAATTAATATAAGTGAGGGCGGCATGGAATCCATGAATATCGGGTATATCGTCGGCGGAGGATTGAAAGAGAACTTCCGCGTGCGGCTAACAGTATCGTCTCAGGACGTGATGGAAGGTGCATTCGTAATCGTCGAGAGTGGCGAATGGCTCTACTACGGCCTCGTGACTGACATCCTGCTCGGTGCGACTGATCCGCGCTTTGCTGATGAACAGACGACCCGCATGCCTCGAGGGCTGGCTTCGCTCCTCCACGGGCAGACCCTATTCACAAACCTGGAGTTGCTGCCGGCCCTGATGCTAGAGCGCGGTCCCGACCCGTCGAGCCCGGAATATGTCCGCTGGATCGAGTTGATTGACGCCGGTTTGCGCGACCGGCCGCGTCCGCTGCCTGTAAAAACGGTGCCGCCGCATCATTCGATCGTGCGTCTTGCCGAAGAAGGCGATATTGCAGAAATCTTCGGCAAAGCCGAAAAACACAATTTCATGATCGGCAGCACACGGGAACAGGGTCACCCGGTACGGATCGACCTTGGCAAACTCGTCCAGCGCTCATCGGGCATTTTCGGAGCGACGGGCACCGGGAAATCATTCCTGACTCGCATCGTGCTGGCCGGGCTGATGCACCATAATGTGGCGTCCGTTCTTGTGTTCGATATGCACAACGAGTACGGCCTCGACGACACTGCCTCGGACACCGGCACGCGCGTCGTCGGTTTAAAATCGAAATTCGGGGCAAAGGTCACTCTGGTAGGTCTTGGTCGGAACGCCAAAATTCGAGGCGTCGTGCCTGATTTCAACCTTGAGATCCCAATGAAGGCCGTCATGCCGGCGGATATCGAGATGCTCACGCGGGAACTCAACCTGCGGGAAACGACACCGACAACGCTTGAAGCGCTGGTCACTTCGTTCGGACGTGAAAACTGGTTTGCAGAATTCAAAGCTATGAAACAGGAGACGGTTTTCAACGAAGACGGCAAACGCGTCCCGGCGCCCGGCTCAGTGGCTGAATGGGCCAATCAGAGTGGTGTGAACCAGTTCGCAGCAGAGGGGCTCCACACAAAATTGCAAAGGCTTTTCAATAAGGATTACATCGTAGAGAACCCGGCCAGCGACGGCATAACAGAGATCATCCGGCATCTTGAAGCCGGGCGGCACGTCGTGCTGTCCTTCGGCGAACACGAAACGGACCTGGATTACCTTTTCGTCAGTAATTTGCTCACACGCCGAATACGTGACGCCTGGGAAAGAAAAACGAATTCGTTCCGATCGGAAAATGGTCCAGAACCGCGACCGCTCGTGATCGCCGTGGAAGAGGCCCACAAGCTGCTCAACCGCGAAATGGCCTCGCAGACCACCTTCAGCACGATCGCCCGCGAGTTACGCAAATACTATGTGACGCTTCTCATCGTCGACCAGCGACCTTCGCAAATTTATGACGAGGTCATGTCCCAGCTGGGTACACGCATTTCGGGCTGGCTTGGTGACGATGACGACATCCGGGCAGTGCTGTCTGGGCTGGCTGGCCGTGACGCCTTGCGAGGCATGCTGGCTCGCTTGCAGCCGAAGGAGGAGGTGCTGCTGCTGGGTTGGGGCGTGCCGATGCCGCTCCCGGTGCGGTCCCGGCGATATGATGAACAATTCTGGAAAGAATTGCTGGGAGAAAAAACTGCCGAGAAGAAAAGCACAGACGCCTTGTTGAGAGAAATCGGTTTCTAAATACGAGTCTGCCTGTAAAAGCCGCAGCTGTTCAGGAGGACGTTATGAATCAACTGCATGAATCAATCGAATCCTTTGCACACAAATTGACCTCCCTCCAGGATAGCGCCCTTGAAAAACCATGGAAGTGGGGGTCTTACGATTCGGAAGGCGTGCGTTTCGGGATATTTCGAATCATTGAAATGCTCGATGCACTGGCTGCAAAGTCCGGGAAATCGTTTGCCGCTAATGAGACACAGGGTTATCTCGCGGCTTATCGAGGTGCTTATTGGGACTTACAGTCGCTTTTATGGGGTGTCAGTGAGACGCAGGCACTGCAGAAACCATCCGAGGAGGACTGGGACCTGCGTACAACACTTGCGCATATCGTGGGCGCTGAACTCGGTTTCCTTGGCGTTTTGCGCTTTGCGCTGGAAAACCACCGCGCAGGTAGCTGGTCTGCAGATCTGAAAATGACTGAAGCCGATTATGACCGGCTCCTTAAAATGGACGAAGCTACGTATATCCAGCTCATGGAAAGCGGATTGGAGCTTCTTCGCATGGCCCATCGTGACGTTCATAAAGAAATTATTTCGACGTTTATCGAAATAAACGAGGACGAATTGGACCTGCCTTCGAAATATTGGGAGGATGAAAGCCTCCCCATCCGATTCCGGTTGGGGCGATTTCCTTCCCATATGCGACAGCACACCATCCAGGCCGAGAAAACGCTTGTCGCTAACGGCGGACCCATGAGTGAAAATCGTCTGCTCCTGCGCCAGGTATTCAGAGCTTTCGCTTCCATTCGAATAGAGTATGGACAATTTTCGGGCGAAGAAATCACTGCGGTTGTCTCACTCATCGAAGATGTCCAAAAGGCGCTTAATGCAGAGAATTGACGACTCTGCGTTGCACCTCGCTCCACCCACCTATTCAAAACGCAAGGACTGAATAAATTGTTCATCCTCAAAGCCTGGGATCGTGTGAGGGGGGCCGATAAGGCCGCTTCAAAAGCCGACTGCCTCTTGGAGTTTCTATTGGCATCAACAGGGAAGCTTATCGCGGGCTGACGCGCAAATTCATCGCTAAGGCTATGACAAGAGATTCGTGCCATTTTCATTGTGACGTCAGCTGCTGCAGGAAGCCATCATGTTTTCCTGCGATTTTCTAGATACGGCACCAGACTGCAGACACAACCTACTCTTACAGGCTTTCCCGTCTTTCTACGAGGGTATCGTTCTCTCAAAAGACGGGCTCCAAACAGGGTAAAATAGTTAATATTCTCGAATTATTCGCATTCAACCGGTTATGAAAACTGAATCTCTGACAAACGGACTGACATTACCCAAAATCGGATTCGGGATGTGGAAAATTGGCGGCGATACATCCCCAGATCCTTCCCGTGATACACGGTCCCTGGCCGCCCTGACCGCCGCACTTAAGATCGGCTACACGCACTTTGATACTGCGGAAATGTACGCCCGCGGGCACAGCGAAACACTGCTCGCCAGGGCCCTCAAAATGAACGCGATCCCGCGCGATTCAATCTTCATCACGTCCAAGGTCCACCCCGCTAACCTCCACTATGAAGATCTGCTCGCCGCATGTGAACGCAGCCTTGCAAGGCTGAACACGCGGTACATCGACCTCTATCTCATCCACTGGCCTGGCCGGGCGCCTCTCGACGAATCTTTCCGTGCGCTCAATGATCTCCAACGCAACGGAAAAATTCGCCACATCGGTGTCAGCAATTTCGACCTGAAACTCCTCAAAAAATCTTTGGAACTCTGCGACACACCGATCGCCACCAATCAGGTCCCCTATAGCCTCTCTGACCGGGCCTACGAGCGCAACGGTATGCTCGAGTACTGCCAGAAAAACAACATCTTCCTGACAGCCTATTCACCTTTCGACGAGGGAAGATTGCGCGTGAGGGAAGGTCTGCGCCGTGTCGCAGAAAAACACAGCGCCTCACCTTACCAGATCGCCCTGGCATGGCTGGTCCGGCAGCCTATGGTAATTACGATCCCAATGTCCATGAACCCCACCCACATCGAAGAAAATTTTAAAGCTGCGGATATCACGCTGGACGAAGAAGATCTCTCCTATCTGAATTGATGGGTATGTCAACTTACAATATTTCTGTGAACGAAAATCCGATCGCCGAAGGACGCGTCGCCCTCGTCTACCCATGGGCAGACGGCCGGATAATAAAGCTGGCGCGCGATTGGGTCCCCAGGGATTGGGTCGAATACGAGTTCCGGATCGCTCGCATCGTCCAGGCGACCGGACTGCGAGTCCCATGGGCTTACGAGATTGTCGAGGTGGACGGCATCGCCGGCATTGTTTATGAACGGCTGGATGGTCCGACCATGCTGGACGAAATCGGAACCTCCCCCCACAAAGCAGGCGTCTTTGGGAAATCGATGGGCAGGCTCCATGCAGAAATGCATGACAGGACAGGAACTGCCGATCTACCGGAAAATACCGATCGGTTAAAGCGAAAAATCGAATCGGTAAACGGAGCACCTGAAAATTACCGGCATACTGCTCTCAGAGCGCTTGCTGAATTACCTGCCGGCACATCCCTTCTCCACGGTGATTTCCATCCCGGTAATATCCTGCTAACCGGCGAAGGGCCGGTAACCATCGACTGGCCCGACGCCTCACGCGGTCACCCGCTGGCGGACGTAGCACGGACAGTCGTACTTGCAAAAATGGGCGGCATGCCTGCAAATCCTGCGCTGCGCCTGCTTGTATCTGTCCTCCGCCGTGTTTTTACACGCGCGTACCTCTCAGCATATTTCAGGCAAGCACCTTACAAAAAGCAGGAACTGTCGCAGTGGTTGTATCCTGTCCTGTTCGCACGCCTATCCGAGAATATCGAAACCGAACGGGCAGTGAGCGTCCAGTGGCTCGACCAACTCCTTCCAAAAATCCCCCATTCCTGAACAAATAAAGTTTTCGGAGTTACCCATCTATGAAACCCCCGTCTGTTTTACGAAAACCGAAGACTCTATCCTTGCACAACCACGATCGCATAGACCCGTTTTATTGGCTAAAAGATCGGAACAACCCGGAGGTAATCGCGTATATCGAAGCCGAAAATGCATATGCGGAAGCCGGGATGGCGCACACACAGGACCTTCAACAGATCCTTTATGAAGAATTGCTCTCAAGGATCCAGGAAACCGACCAGGATGTGCCGGAACAGCGCGGCGCGTTTGACTATTACACCCGCACGCAGGAAGGCAAACAATATAAGATCTACTGCCGGAAACCAGCCGGCGCAGAGGATAGAGAGGAGGTTCTCCTCGACCTGAACGCTTTTGCGGAAGAATCGGGTTATGTGAAGATCGGAGTTTTCAAGCCCAGCCCCGACCATTCGCACGTTGCTTACTCTTTGGACCTGACAGGGGGAGAAAACTTTACGGTCTACTTCAAAGACCTCTCGACCGGGGAATTGCTGCCGGACCGGATCCCAAACACCGGTTATGATGGTGAATGGGCAAACGACAACAGGACCTTTTTCTATACCAGCAAGGATGCCGCATGGCGCGATTACCGGCTGCACCGCCACTCACTTGGCATTGAAAATGATGTCCTGCTATTCGAAGAACTGGACGAACTCTACAACGTTAGTCTATCAAAAACGCGGGACCAGGCCTTTCTCATCCTCAGTGTAGACAGTATCAAAACTCACGAACGACGGGTGCTGGACGCTTCGGTTCCCGGCGGAAATTTCGATGTAGTTCAGCCAAGGCGCTATGGGATCGAGTACGGCCTGGATCATAGAGACGGCAGTTTCTATATCTGGACGAACGAGAATGCCTTGAACTTCAAGGTGGTCACCGCAAACTCAATCACGGCGGAACAAAAGCATTGGAAAGAATTCATCTCGCACGATCCGGCAGTTAAGATAGACTCCGTAGATTGTTTTTCAGACCATCTCGTGATTTACCAGCGTGAAAACGGGCTGCGAACCATCCGGGTGATTGATATGCGAACCTTCAAATCGCATTCGGTCGTTTTCCCGGAAGTCGCTTATACATTTCTGCCTGCGGAAAACCCGGAATTTGAAACCACAAAACTTCGGTTTACTTACCAATCCCCGATCACGCCTGATTCGGTCATTGATTACGATATGGATTCACAGAAATGGGAAGTGCGCAAACAAAAACCTGTACTCGGCGGTTATGATCCGGCTGCTTTCGAGGTCCGGCGCACTTTCGCCGAGGCTGAAGACGGGGTCCAGGTGCCGCTGACGCTACTCTTTAAAAAAGGGTTGGTCCAGGACGGCAGGAATCCCTGCTTGCTGTATGGATACGGCTCGTACGGCGCCAGCAATGACCCAAAGTTTGATATGAATGTCTTCAGCCTTGTCGAGCGCGGGTTCATTTATGCGCTGGCGCACATTCGTGGCGGGGGCGAAATGGGACGTCATTGGTACGAAAACGGGAAATTTCTCCATAAGAAAAACACTTTTACAGACTTCATCGCATGCGGGCGCCACCTCGTTAAAGAGAAGTTCACTTCCTATGAAAAAATGGCGATCATGGGACGCAGTGCCGGTGGGCTCCTGATCGGAGCAGTCGTCACCATGGCGCCGGACATTTGCCGCGCAGCGATTGCCCATGTCCCATTTGTGGATGTCGTCACAACGATGCTGGATACATCGATCCCACTGACTGTCGGCGAATTCGAAGAATGGGGAAACCCCCAGGACGAGACGTTTTACTGGTATATGCTTTCGTATTCTCCTTACGATAATGTCGAAGATAAGACATTTCCGGACATACTTGTCACTTCAGGGTTGAACGACCCTCGCGTCCAGTACTGGGAACCCACAAAGTGGGTTGCGAAAATGCGCGCGATGGGTCATGGACCAAACCGCCTGTTTCTGAAAACCAATATGGGTGCCGGCCATGCCGGGGCATCCGGACGGTATGACTATCTTAAGGAACAGGCTTTCAATTATGCCTTTATCCTTGATTCGCTGGGGATTGAACGGTAGGGCCTGATGCAGCAGCTAGCGACACTATGTTACGTAAAGAAAGACGGAAAAACTCTCATGCTCCACAGGGTTAAAAAGGAAAACGATGTCCATGAGGGGAAGTGGAACGGCCTCGGTGGGAAAGTCCAGCCAGGCGAGTCACCGGAAGAATGCGCTATCCGTGAAGTGCGCGAGGAAAGCGGCCTGATCGTCCAATCGCTCGAACTGTGCGGTTTTATAACCTTCCCATTATTCAGCCACGGGAAAGACTGGTATGTGTTTGTCTTTATTATTCGGGAATTTGACGGAGAACTGATCGATTCACCGGAAGGTGAGCTGGCCTGGATCCCGGATGAAGGTGTTTTATCGCTCAATCTTTGGGAGGGTGACCGGATATTTCTGCCCTGGTTGGATCGACAGGGGTTTTTCTCTGCGAAATTCACCTATGAAGATGGGGAATTCAAATCGCACTCGGTGATTTTTTATCCGCCGAAATGAAAACTGCATTATTGCGTTTCGCAAGAACTGCAGTTGGTGGGCTGCTTATTCGTTTGATTGTTTCTAATGCACCGGCTCTTCTTCCAGTCCGCCGGTTGCAGGCTGGTCCAGATGTAATGGCTTTTTACCACCCGGTGCCATCTTATCCGGTGCATATCCTGATCATCCCTCTCCCCGTAGTGCAACGATTGCAAGGAACATGGCCTGATTCCGGCAGGCTTTTGGTGAGTGTCCTTCGGGCTGCCGGCGTAATTGTGGAACAGCTCGATCTGGAGAGCGGTTGGCAGCTTGTCGTGAATGGAGGTGCGTACCAGGATGTCGCCGTGCTGCATTTTCATCTGATCACCGGGAACAATATCTGAACAGCTTTCATCTGGCTGTTCAACAAACGTTCGGCACGCCTGGTTGCCCTGACCATCAGCCGCAAGCAGA
>JBFGQG010000034.1:0-14789 GCA_041564295.1 Anaerolineales bacterium
ATGTAGGCGTCGGGGGGAATGGATTGACCGGTGTGTTCGAAGGTTCGAAACGTGGGCCGGATTCAGAATACGGTTCAGGTGTGACGGTGGAATCACCGGGATTTGTGGTTTCACTGGTCGAAGTCGGAGCATCAGGGGTCCAGGTCGGAGGCAGGGCGGCAAGACCGGGATTTCCCGCCGGTAGATCCAGTTGGGCGACAGGATCGTCCGGCCCAAACAGATCCAACGAATTAGCAACATAGAGCGCACCTGCCAGGAGCAGGGCGATGAGCCAGGTGAAAACCAGTATGGTTATGAGGACGCTGCCACGTTGTTTCGTAAACATTTTAATTCCGTCGTAATCGAGCTCGAGATGTCATAGTGTAGCATAACGCTTTCAAGGAGGCCTGCCGAAAAACTAGGAACGGCGAACGATGATCTGGATGTGTATTCCTCCGTTTTGTGCGAAACAGACCAGGCTCGAACGACCATCACAAGGCAGTGGATATCCTCCAGGCGCGCGAAGCAAAACCTTGGGTTGAAAAGGCCAGGCCGGCTGGACATCATTTGAAAGGTCTTTCAGGGATTCTTCAATCCGGTTTCTAACTTATTCCGGACTTCGCGCTTCACCCGCGCGGCGAGGTCCGGCTCATGGCGGTTCACAAAGTCTCTGACCGCCTCCGGGTCATAAGGGATGAGTTCTCGCAGCGCCCAGGAAAGCGCTTTAATGACCATGTCTTCGGGATCCGAGACGAGCATTTCGCAGACGGCTAACGTCCGGGAGACGTCGCCTTTGCCGCCGCGGGCTTTCGTGTTCAAAGCGATCGTGCTGACGAGCGCTGCTCGGCGCCACCAGAGATCGTCAGAGCGAGCCCATTCCTGGATAACGCCGTCGTTAATCTGGCCCTGCCGCCAGGCCACTCCTGAGAGGAGGAGTGCAAACGTGTCGACCTTTTGCCAGGCGTCCATACCTTCCCCTAACCGCTCCAACTCTGCTCTTCCAAGGCTTTTCAACGCCGGTTTGTGGAAATGGACCAGCTCGTAAGCGACCCAACGGTAGTCTTCGCCGGCGTGAATGAGCGAGAGAGCAACCTGCAGCACATCGGATGCGTGCCACTTCTTGATTTTCTCTGAAAATTCCTTCCTGACGGCGCGCACATTGGCGGTCGTCGGTGAAGCGAGTGCATTTATTCGAGTGGTAATTGCTTCGACAAGCCTGTGGATCGACTCCATATGGCTATTGTACGCCGAAAGGTTTCAATCTGCCGCGGTCGCCAAGAAACATCAAAGGCTGCCTGAGCCTTTCACCCGGACGTCGGCCGGGATCTCCTGCGGTGGTCACCTCGAAAGGCATTTTATGAATTCGGCAGTACTGCCGGCAATGCAGCTAACCTGACCACTTGCCGCATAACCACGACTGCGGTAGAGTCTAATGCGATGATAAAACAGAGCCGTATGCAGGTGTTTTACAGGGTCTTACCCATCCTCATTGTCATAATTGCCCTTACTGCCCGCTTCCTGCCCGGCACACGAACGATTGACGACGCTTACATCACCTACCGCTACTCCCAGAACGTCCTCGAAGGGCATGGCCTCGTGTACAATCCCGGCGAGTGGGTACTCGGAACGACGACGCCTCTTTACGCCGGTCTTTTGGCGTTGTCGGGTCTCGTTTTCGGCGGAGCTCGAGCGCCTTTTCCAGGAATTTCACTCGTCATAAATACAATCGCCGACGCCTTGACCTGCCTGCTTCTCATTAACATCGGGAGGAAATTGAACGTCCGCTGGGCAGGCGTCTCTGCCGCGCTCGCCTGGGCAGTGCTGCCTTATAGCGTCACCTTCGCTATCGGTGGGCTGGAAACGAGTGTATTCGTCCTGATATTGACCGGATTGATTACCCTTTACCTTGAGCAAAATTATACGCTCACGGCGCTGCTGGCTGCATTGAGTCTGCTCACAAGACCTGATGCAGCGCTCCTTTTGCTCCCACTCGGTCTTGACAGGTTGTTTTTGGCTATACGCAAAGGTGTGCGGATACATTGGCCTGAAGCCGCCGCTTTCGCTCTGCCGCTGGTTTTCTGGATTGCCCCCGCTGCGCTTTTCTACGGCTCCCCCATTCCGAACTCCATCGCCGCGAAAACAAGCGCTTACAATCTCCCGGCTGAAGCGGCCTTCATCCGATTCCTCCAGCATTACGCCACACCCTTCATGGACAATCTTACCTTCGGCAGCGCAGGTATTGCGATCGGCCTGGTCGGTTATTTCTTTCTGAATCTGACCGGGGGACTGCGGCTGATTCGGGAAAACTATCGCAGCTGGAGCTGGGTCGTTTTTCCATGGCTCTGGTTCGCCGCATACAGCATCGCGAACCCCCTCGTTTTCCGCTGGTACCTCACTCCGCCGCTGCCGTCCTTCATTTTCACATTACTCGCAGGTGTCGAATTCATCCGCCGCGACATCACGGCCGGGCGGCTCAAATCCCTAGCAAGACCGGTTATCCTTTTAATGCTTATCGGGCCGTCCCTCCTTGTACTGCGCGGCTGGACCTGGGACCCCGATCACGGCCCGCGTACTCCTGCCCCCGACATGGCCTGGATTCAGCTCGAACTCAAGTACCAGGAGGCCGCCGACTACCTTTCATCCATTATGGAACAACCGGAAGATACCGTTCTGGCCGCCGGCGATATCGGCGCACTTGGCTACTATACGGATGCCCGAATCCTCGACACGCTGGGGCTGATCTCACCCGAAGCCATCCCCTACTATCCCACGCGGCCTGAATATTACGTGAATGCCTACGCCGTCTCACCAGATTTAATCAACGACCTCCAGCCGGATTTCGTCGTCCTCCTGGAGGTCTACGGAAGAGAAGGACTTTTCAAAAACGATGATTTCAACGCTGCCTACGACTTGATACACACCGTTGAGACTGACATTTATGACTCCCACGGAATGTTAATCTTTTCTAAAAAATGAAGCGCCGACTTTCCAATGATGTGCTTTTCTGATTTAATCTTTATAGAAAAATGACCAGACCCATCAGCACTTATCACATTACCGGCATGGACTGCGCAGACTGTGCCCGCACGCTTGAAGAAGGCGTCGGGCAGCTGGACGGCGTAGAAAATAGTGCAGTCAATTTCACGACGGAAATCTTGCAGGTTATGGGGCGTGCGTCCGAAGCCCACGTCATCGAGCGAATCCGCGAGTTAGGTTACGATGTAAAAGACCCGCTCGAAAGCAGCCGGGCAATGGAGGACACCGCGCCTGAAAGCTTTCTGGATTTCATGCTCGGGCGCAGCAACACGCGCACCGCCTTATTGGCCGTCTTACTCATCTTGCCGGGCCTGATTTTTCATGAATTGCTGCCCGGTCTTGGTATTCACCACTGGCTGATCGACCTGACTTCCGTGATCGCCTTGCTGATCGCCGGTCGTCCGATCGCGCTCAGCGGTTGGCGAGCGTACCGCATCAACCGCCGGCTGACGATCAACGCCCTCATGTCGATAGCCGCAGCAGGCGCTGTCGTGATCGGCGCCTACACGGAAGCAGCCGTCGTGATGGTCCTCTTCGTGATCGGTGAAGCCCTGGAAGGATTCGCTGCCGGCCGTGCCCGCCATAGTATTCGCAGCCTGATCGCTGCAGCCCCGAACCAGGCGATCCTGTTGGATTTTCATGAGGACCATTCGCATGAGCGAACAGTCAGCGTCGACTCGCTCACGATCGGAGACCGCATACTCGTCAAACCGGGCCAGACAATCCCGATGGACGGCAGCATCGTCGCCGGAAATTCCGCTGTGAACCAGTCCCCTGTCACCGGCGAGTCGCGGCTGGTCGAAAAGGTGGTTGGCGACGAAGTCTTTGCAAGCTCGATCAACGGCGAAGGCACCCTCGAAATCGAGGTGACTCACCTTGCCGCCGACAATACCATCAGCCGTTTGATCCGCATGGTCGAAGAAGCGCAGGAAAAAAAGGCGCCAACGCAGCGGTTCGTCGACCGGTTTGCTGCTGTATACACGCCGATCGTCGTCGGAGTTGCAGCAGCCGTTGCCGTAATTCCGCCCATTTTTCTCGGCCAGCCGTTCTGGGAAACGCCATCCGGTCATGGCTGGCTCTACCGTGGACTTGCATTGCTTGTCGTCGCCTGCCCGTGCGCGCTCGTCATCAGCACACCAGTCAGCCTCGTCAGTGCAATCAGCAACGCAGCCAAAAGCGGCGTTATCTTTAAAGGTGGCGTATTTATCGAGCTGTTGAGCAAGGCGCGGGTGATCGCTTTCGACAAGACCGGAACGCTTACCAGGGGCCTGCCCGAGTTGGTGGGCATCCAATCGACGGATTGCACCAATCCAGGTGGGGATTGCGAACCTTGCAGCGATCTGCTTGCGCTCGCCAGCGCCCTTGAATCGCGCAGCGAACACCCGATCGCCCATGCAGTCACCCACGAAGCCCGGCACCGAGGTCTTACCAGCGCTTACCCCGCGGCGGTGGGTGTGACAGCATTGACGGGTCGCGGCGTGACCGGACTCGTCAACGGTGATACCGTGACGATCGGGAGCCATCCCTACTTCGATAAAAACATCCCTCATCCTATCCATTGCCAGGAGGTCGCCAGGGCGGACGATTCAGGGCACACGACGATGCTCATCAGCCGGGGAATGGAATACCTGGGATACCTGACCGTTTCCGACGCGATCCGTCCTGGTGCCCCGGAAGCGATCTCGGATCTAAAAGCAATGGGGATCGAAGAAGTGGTCATGCTGACCGGGGACAATGAGGCGACTGCCCATCGCGTGGCGGAAACCGTCGGTGTGACCCGTTATGAAGCAAACTGCCTGCCGGAAAACAAGGTGCGGGCGATTGAATCCTTACGTGAAATGTTTGATTCCGTTGCTATGGTCGGGGACGGCATCAACGACACCCCGGCTCTGGCCACGGCTGACATCGGGATTGCGATCGGGAGCTCTCCCCAGGCGATGGAAACAGCCGACGTCACCCTCATGGCCGACAACCTGAGCCAGCTGCCCTTCGCAGTCCGGTTGAGCCGCGCCGCCATGCGCACGATCCGGTTCAATGTAGCAGTCAGCATTGGGATAAAAGCTGCGTTCTTCCTCCTCGTCCTGGCAGGATTCGGGACGATGTGGCTGGCAGTGCTCGCAGATATGGGCACCTCGCTCCTGGTGACGCTGAATGGCGTCAGGTTGTTGGAGAAACCGTCTTTTACCCGAGCCGATGCCTGAATTCGAGTGAAATCCAGCGCCTTCTCGATACGATCAAGAAACGGAATCGAATTAGACAGGAGGGACGGGTTCCCTCCATTCTGTCCCAATTGCCTATTGTGAGCGCCTGGCGGGGATAAATAGTATCGCCACAACCGTGTTTACGAGGAAGAACAAGAGGGCGATTCCGTTCAACATCCCGCCCCATTGCCTGAGAACGGGTTGGAGAAGCAGGTCGCCGGCGATTCGGACGAGCAGGGAGAATTGCAGCAAGCCGTAATGGGCGTAGAAAAAACGGTTAAATTGGATTTCTTTGCCAAGGATCGCGGGAAATATGATCGGGGCATGTCCGAAGATCATTGAAAATACGAAACCGAGAAATACGGCGTGGAGCTGGGCATCGTAACGCAAACCGCCTAACTCGCGCCCGAAGGCCGTATAAAGGATTCCCCCCAGCAACAGCCAGACATATCCTGACAACATGCAGACCGCAATAAACCGGGTCAGGCCAGGTTTTCGGACGGTTTTTCGCGCCACATCAAAGCGCAGGTGCCATAATGCCAGCGCTGCCATCCCAAGACCCATGATGCGCAGGCCGACGTCCATGAAAAAATAGGACAGCAAAACGCTGGAACCATAAATCGTGATCCATATATTGAAGGTTCGCCGGCTTGATGGCCTCAAAGCGACCAATCGTCCGAGTTCCAGACGCTCTCCGGCGATGGTAAGAATGAGGAAAGCCATCCACCAGGGTACCGCGATGAGGACTGGTCTGCCGGTCAGCCAGATCGCAGAGCCAATCAACAGGAACACTGCGCCTGCTGCCATCACCCTGGTATAGGCCGCGCTGTGCTGCTGGAGGATATACATAAAAATCACGACCAGCACCAGGCTGCCCAGCACCGTCAGGTATTTTCCTCCGTCTCCAGGAGCTTCCAAAACCGTCAGAATTCCACCGAAGGCAAAAAACACGGCTCCTAACAGCGCAGGACGCTTCCTAAGCGCCACACCTCGCTCGAGCGTAATGAGAGTGCCTAAAAAGCCGGTAATCATCAGAGGGCCGTGCTGGGCGATCAATTGGGGAGATATAACTGGAATCCGCCAGCCGATGCGCGTCAACCCGGCAAATGTGCCGGCAAAGAGCATTGCGATTGCGGCCAACAGCCATGGAAAATTATCCCGTGCGGTCATTACAAAAGCAGGAGAAGCATGCGCACGTCGGTCCTGGCTACAATGCTGTGCGGCAGGTTGGCTTCCATATGGACCCACGTACCTGCCTGAGCTGTATGGCTATCGTTGCCAAGCGTCAGGTCAGCGTTCCCGCTAAGGAAATGCAGGACGGCTTTTTTAGCCGCGGTATGTTCTGACAGCTCCGTCCCGGGAGCAAAACCAAACAATACGGCGGTGATTTCAGGGGATTTGTATATCGTCCTGCTGATGATGGTATCCGGCGGGACGTCAAGGACGAGGTCCGGTAAATTAAGCAGTTCGTACATGGTCGATTCCTTACTGGTAAGTGTTCCGTCCCCCAACTTCAAAACCTTCGTTTAGAAACGTATTAATTAATTCCGGAGGAATCAATGCGCGCATTTTTTCCGCCCTGGCAATCACCCACAGCAGCCAGTGATCGGAAGGGAGAAAATCCCGGATTTCAGGCCAGGTCATCCAGCGCGATTCTGCATGTTCCGCGCTGATCTGAACCTGATCAGGAGTTTCGATCGTACAGGCATAGATTAATCCGACGAGCTCATTTTCGGACACAGATTTGCCACGATAAAAATGTGTTGTCCCGATGATGAACAATGGTCTCGCCGCTACCTGCAGCTCCTCGCGAACTTCACGAACCAGCGCTTCTTCAATGCCTTCCCCCTGGTCAACCCGGCCTGTTGGGCATTCCCAATGCCCTGCGCCGACGTCTTTTGTATCGGCGCGCTTGAGGAGCAGGTATTTTTGCGTCGTTGGATCGTAAATTAAGGCGGCGATACCGACCAAGAAGTGTCCCACCGGCATAATGCATCCTCCAGAAGATTTGTAAACCTGGCATTATTGTATCCGTTTCTGATCGGTTTTCGGGCAATCCATAAAGGCTTAAGGAATAGGCTAAAATAACAGGCATGCCAGCGATGAAACCTGGACGGGATTATATCGGCATCGGCGTCGGTGCTGTCGTATTTAATGCAAACGGAGAAGTTTTCCTGAGCCTGCGTGGGCCTGATGCCACCAATGAAGCCGGTACGTGGGAATTTCCAGGGGGCAAGGTTGATTTTGGCGAGACGCTCGAGACGGCTATTGTCCGCGAATTCTTTGAAGAATATGGAATGGTGATCGAATTGACGGAATTATTGACGGTCGCCAATCACATTCTGCCGGATGAAGGCCAGCACTGGGTGTCTCCGACATACCTGGCCAGGCATGTGTCTGGACAACCGGTGATTTTAGAACCAGAAAAATGTGCAGGGATCGGCTGGTTCAGGCTGGACGAGCTGCCGGAACCACTTTCCGACGTAACCCAAACAGACGTCAGCGCGCTACGGGCACGCTATGTTGAATAAACCAGACCAAGTGAAGGGGTGAAAAATGAGACCATTGAGTCCGTATCGTCTCCTGGACCTGACACACGTCGTCGCCGGACCATTTGCCGGGATGCTGCTGGCTGACCTTGGCATGGAGACAATTAAAATAGAACCGCCGGGGCGGGGAGAAATCACGCGCTCCCTGTTCGCTGATCACCCGAAATACAGTTTCAAGGGGATGGGAGCATATTTCCTGACCTTCAACAGAAACAAGAAATCCGTCACGATTGATTTGAAACAACAGGCAGGGAGAGACCTGTTTTATGACCTGGTTCGGGTCTCTGACGTTGTCCTGACGAACTTTGCACCGGGTGTTACGGCGCGTCTTGGCATTGACTACCCACGCTTGAGCGCGGTAAACGAGCGGATTGTGACCTGCTCCCTGACCGGCTTCGGGGAATCCGGGCCTGATCACATGCGACCGGCCTTTGATATGGTCGCACAGGCGACCGGCGGGCATATGTCCGTCACGGGTTTTCCGGATTCACCGCCGCTTCGCAGCGGGCTGCCAAACGGCGACCTCGCTGCCGGTTCCATGGCTGTGTCGGGGATCCTGGCAGCCCTGCTTTCGCGCGAACGCACAGGGAAAGGGCAGCATGTCGATATTTCCATGCTGGACACGCAGATATCCCTGCTTACGTACACCTCGACGATGTTTTTCCTTTCCGGAGAAGTGCCGGGACCTCTAGGAAACGCCCATTTCCTGCACGTGCCGTACGATACATATCCCTGCGAGGACGGCTACCTGGTAATCGCAGTCGTCTCCGACCATGCCTGGGAGGGTTTGCTGACCGCTGTCCCCGTCCCAGACCTGGACACGCCGGAAAATCGACAACGCAGTGGGCGCCTGGCCAACCGTGGCGTAATCGACCGGCGGTTGGCGGAAGTGTTAAGGACAGATACTCGCAGCACCTGGCTGGAAAAGCTGAACCGTGCGCGTGTGCCGGCAGCGCCGGTAAATGATTATGAAGAAGCTCTGGCCGATCCGCAGGTCCTATTTCGTAAGATGGTCGTCGATATAGAGCACCCGGATGGGGGCGTTTATAAAGCGCCTGGGAACCCGGTCAAATTGTCTGAGATGGAAGAAACGTTTTCATCTCCGCCGAGATTGGGTCAGCATACTGCGGAGGTTCTCATGGAGTTGTTGGGAAAATCCGAAGAGGAATTGGCTCTTTTAAAAGCCCGGGGGGTGATTGTTTGATGATGGGCAGATTCTTGGCCTGGCAGGTTAGCGGCGGATAGCTGTTATGTGAATGATCCGGATGCGGCGAAAGGGTGACTGGCAGTATGAAGGAGACCTGCCAGGTCTGGGTTGCGGATTACGAGACATGCCAGTTTAAAGTGATTCATCCACGCAAAACAGGCCGCGTGAGGCACGTGGCGCCTCCTTCTGCTTTGAGCGAAATTTCGCTGCCATGGTAGGTCATTACAGTGCAGCCGGCGGCTTCCAACCGGGCCTTTGTCACGGGGTTGCCCTCCAGCATCACGCAGACCCCTGGTGCGAGCGCGAGCACGTTCGGTCCCATGGTTCGATATTCCTCCTCAGGCACTTCAACGAAAGAGAATCCTCGCTCAAGCAAATACTGGTAAAAAGGAACCGGAACGTGCGGCAGATAGACGACGGCCAGCTGTTCCCCTACGATCGATATGAACGACATGAGATGCAGACATGCGTCCGGTCCAGCCGCATACGGCAGGTGGACGGGCACAAGTTCAATCCCCGGCAGGGCTTCACGAAGCTGCCTCAATCCTTCGGAATTTGTCCGAAATCCCTGCCCTACCGCCAATGTCCTCGAATCAACCCAGAGAAGATCACCCCCTTCCGCCCTGGCATTCCCATGCAGGGTGTAATGTACCGGCACCCCCATTTTGTCCATTATCGCAGACATAGCCGATTCTTCGCCTTCGCGGAGCGCTTTTCCCATCCGAAGAACAATAGCCCCGTTTTCAGAAACAATCACCGGATCATGCACGAAAATCGCGTCTGCGTGAAATGGCAAGGCGATGTCATGATACGCCACCTCCACGCCGGACCGGAGAAGCAGGTTTACAAACGCGTCGTGCTCCGCCTGGGCAGCGGCCAGGTCAATGGGCCCGGCATAATGCCAATCTGAAGGCACTGCCCGGCCGAAAGCTTCATCCGGGCGGCGAACCAGGACCGTTTGCAGCGGCGCGATCATCGATTGTGATCCGTAATTCTTCTGCTCGTTCATCAATTCGTCAGGTTTTCTGTTTTACCCCTCATTTTCAGCGAAGACTTTAAAATCCTGCATCATCTGTTCTGTCTGCTTCGGGAACGATCCGCGCATAAAAAAGGAAATGACACGCATTAAACCGTTGAATCGAAATTCTGTCTCAATCTTCCAGCGAGTCTTATCAGGGCCTTCTTCAGAGAAAAAATTTCCAACGGAATTCCAGACTCCGGAGGCTTCGTATGTCCCGGTGAATTCATCGGGAAGATTGCGCTTCTCGATCGTTTCGATCATCTCGACTTTTCGCCCATTCATGTCATAAACCATGCGGGCTTTTGCGCCAGGCTGCCCCGGTTCACCGCTGATGGTCTCAAAGCTCTGCAAACCTTTTTGCCATTTGAACATATTCCCGGCGTCGTCGAATAATTCAATAACACGTGCACGCGGCAGATTGATTGTTTTTTCTACGCTGTATTTCATTTTGAGCCTCCTTGAAATCGGAAAATACCGGAAATTCGCAGTCCATGTGATGTTGGCCAATACCGCATTCTGAAAAGGCAGGCATCACGTTTTTTCCTTCTCTGACAACAATTTAGATTCAATTCCGTAAGAATTTCAGCGAAATGAGGTCCGCTCCTCATCAGGTTTGAACGGACGAAGCGAGAATGCAGACCAGTTTTCATCGATCGAGACGAGGTTCTGCCACTTCAAATCAAATGCCTGGAGTGATTCCCAACCGACATCCCGGTTCAGGTCCGTCTGCATTTTTGAAGAGCCTTTTGGGAAGCAGACCCAGAGCAGGCTCACAGGCTTAAGCGCAGCGAACGCATCTGCAGAAACCTTCGCGAGACCTGCCCGGTCCAGTACAAAAACCTGGACCCAGTCATATTTACCGGAAAGTTCATGATCGATCGTTATATCTTCAGGCAGTGGGGCAAGGCGCTCAAGATAGCCTTCTGGCGGATTAACAATTGAAGCTGCAATTCCGGGTTTCAAACGCAACTTCTTAACCAATGGATTTAGGGCCATGAATTTTCCTTTGGACTTTAACAGGTCGTATGAAATAAACCACCGACCTTGAGGCCTTTAGACGCAAGGCGGTTAAATATTATCACGGCCTTAGAGGTCTCTTCAAAATAATAATCTACTCCGCTTTTTTTCAGAAACTCGATAGTTTCAGGACAAACATTGAGCCTGAGCATCCGCCCCCGAGACATGATAAGGGTTTCTATTCCCCTTTTCAGCAATCCCTCGACATCAGCAGGTTGGATGCCAGGGCTGTGGTGCGTGTCCGTATCGGTCCAATTCCATGATTCAGCCCCATCAGGCCAGACTTTGCAGTCCCTGAAAGAAACTACCTCATCGCCTACCTGCACTTCGATCGATCCCCAGGTCAGTTTATTAATCATCACTTTCATGAGACTCGCCTCAGGATTTCGCTTTCGGGTGTACGGGAGATAAAAAGCCCTTAAAATATTATATAACAGGATGCATTTGCCTCCGTTTCACCGGTTCCGATCGCAACCCCGGGCGAGGTAGCGATTGGAAGCTGAACGAAAAAAAGGAATTCTGATTGAAAACCATCGTCATCACAGGCGCAACCCGGGGTATCGGCTTCGGTTTGGCTGCTGAATTTCTGAAACGCGAGCACCAGGTCGTTATCAGCGGCAGGACACAAGCTGCCGCTGACCAGGCCTCGGAAAAGCTTGCCAGGTCCACCGGTAGAGGTGCAGTCGTTGGCGTAGCATGCGATGTCCGCACACCGTCACAGGTGCAGTCTCTCTGGCAGACTGCAGTTGACAGGTTCGGTCGTGTGGATATCTGGATCAACAACGCAGGGATCGGGCATCCGCTGACACCGACCTGGGAACTGCCGCACCACCTTGTTAAATCTGTCATCGAGACCAATTTCCTCGGTACGTACTACGGCTGCAAGGTCGCGATTGCAAATATGCTTGCACAGGGGTACGGCGCGGTTTATAACATGGAAGGTTTCGGTTCGGACGGAAACACGCGGATGGGCCTCTCGATTTACGGGTCCTCCAAATCCGCCGTTCGCTTTCTGTCAGACAGCCTTATCGCTGAGTTGAAAAATACACCGGTGATACTCGGCACCCTGCAGCCCGGCATGGTCGCAACGGACCTGGTGCAGGACCAATACCATGGAAGGCCGGACGAGTGGGAGCGGCATAAGAAAATCTTCAATATTTTCGTTGAATCGGTCGATACAGTATCACCGCTTCTTGTTAAAAAGATCCTGGAAAACAGGAAGAACGGGAACCACATACGGGCTTTTCCGAAATCGAGAGTCTACCTGCGTTTTCTCACTGCACCATTTGTAAAACGTGAAGTGTTCGAATGATCGAACCGGATTGGCAATACAATACAACTCGAGGTCCATCATGAAAATCCGACCAACGAAAGGCATCACTTTTGACGACGTCCTGCTTTTGCCGAAACGCTCGCCGTTCAAATCAAGGCAGGACGTTTCCACGGCAACCTGTCTGACTCCGACAATTCCGCTCCATATCCCAATCGTCAGCGCGAACATGGACACGGTTACTGAAACTCGTATGGCCATCGCCATGGCCCAGGCGGGCGGCATCGGCATCATCCACAGGTTCATGACCGTTTCAGCGCAGGCTGCAGAGGTCAGCCGTGTAAAACGGGCCGAAGGCTTTATGATTGAAGATCCCTACTCGATCGACATCAACACCACGATAATCGAGGCTCGCCGGGTGATGCAGCGCACCGGCGTCGGCGGGCTATTTGTACTGCAATCTGACGGCACCTGTGCCGGCCTTGTGACTCGCCGGGATGTGCTGCTCGTCTCGGACAACGCAGCTTCCATCGTGTCCGTCATGACGCCGGTCGACCGCCTGATCAAGGCTTCGCCTGGTGTCTCCCATGACGAAGCCCAGAGGCTCCTGCACGATCACCGGCTTGAAAAACTGCCCGTTGTAGACGAAAACGGCCGCGTTGCCGGCTTGATTACAGCACAGGACATCATCAAGCGAAAGGAGACGCCGTACGCAACGAAAGACGACCGCCAGCGGCTGCGTGTCGGCGCGGCGATCGGTGTGGCCAAAGGCGAAATGGACCGGGCAGAGGCACTGCTTGCCGCCGGTGCGGACGTGCTCGTGCTCGACATTGCGCACGGCCATGCCGACCATTGCATCGATATGGTCCGGGCTTTACGCAACGCATTCCCCTTGTCCCAAATCATTGCGGGCAACGTCGCCAGCCGTGAAGGGGCTCGAGACCTCGCAGAAGCCGGTGCGGACGCAATTAAAGTCGGCATCGGACCAGGATCCATCTGCACGACAAGGATTGTGACGGGTTTCGGCGTCCCTCAGCTCACAGCCATCATCGACAGCGTGGAAGGCGTTAAAGAATCGGGAGTGGATATCCCCATCATTGCCGACGGCGGAATCAAGACCTCAGGCGATCTTGTAAAAGCGCTGGCCGCAGGAGCGAGTTCAGTCATGATCGGCAGCATGTTCGCAGGTTGCGAAGAAGCGCCCGGTTCTCCGGTCATTCGCGATGGGCAAAAAGTGAAAGTCGTGAGGGGGATGGCCTCGCTCGCAGCAACCATGAACCGGAAGGGATCTGAGAAATCCGATTACGAAAGCGCCGAGAGCCAGGAGGACTGGGCGAAAGTTGTCCCCGAAGGCGTGGAAGCGGTCGTTCCATACCGCGGCCATGTGCACGAAATCCTCCACCAGCTTGTCGGCGGACTGAAATCCGGGCTGAGCTATGGAGGCGCACAAAATATCGAGCAGCTGTGGCGGAACGCCGAGTTCATTGAAATTACACCCGCCGGCGTACGTGAGAGCTCGCACCACGACGTAAAGAAGCTGTAGCCTTTGGACATCTTTGTTCGTCGGTTGAAAGATGCCGACGTCCTGGAGATGCGGACCTGGCGATACCCGCCTCCATATGAGATATACAATCTCGCGCCCATAACGGTTGGGGAAGCGCTGACCTTTTTTAAAAATCCAGAAAACGGCTATTTTGCGCTTGCGGATCAGAACGACCAGCTTCTGGGATTCTGCAACTTCGGCTTCGATGCCCGCGTCGAAGGGGGCAATTACGCTGAAGATGCCGTCGACGTCGGCATAACCATCAGACCTGATCTCATTGGCAGAGGAAAGGGAAAGGAATATGCCAGAGTCGTTTTCGAGGAGGCCAACCGCAGGTTTCCAGGGCTGGCACTACGGGTGACGATTGCAGAATTCAATCAAAGAGCACAGAAGGTATGTATGAAAAACGGTTTCAGCCTGGTGGATTCGCTGGAAAGACCAACAGACGGCAAAAAATTCCTGATCTTTCGTTCTGACACTCAGGCAAAAGAAGCGCGTGTGCCGAATTTCAATTCGTAACCGTTCAAATCGAGGATGCTGAACTCGCGCATTCCCCAGGGGTAGTTCTGAGGCGAATTCAGGATTTTCACACCATTATCTTTATACACCTGGTGGAGTTCATCAATCTTCGCATCGACCATGAAATAGAGCCAGCCCTGTGGCCTGATTTTTGTATCTCCAGGCGCTTTTGTTACCTGTAAATACGCTGTATCGGACGACCAATCGCTGCGGGCGAGACCGGCGTGTTCCGGCGGGTCGCCGAAAACAAAGTCGACGTCGAACCCCAATTTTTCTCGATAAAAATGGACGGTGGCTGCAACATCTCTCACGATCAGCACCGGCTGGACTCCAAAAAATGCTGGCGGGGTGGGGTGTACGGACTTTTCCGAGTGGGGCCATTCCGATGCCCAGAGACCATAAACCAACATGATGTGATGGTTGTCCTCCCAGTCGTAGCGCTGGTGG
>JBFGQG010000035.1:0-14528 GCA_041564295.1 Anaerolineales bacterium
GAGATCCATGCCAGCCTCGGGATCCGGCCCGCACGGGTATATATCGCCAGGCCCCGTACGATCCCGCTGACTGAAAACGGAAAGCTGCAGCGCAGCTTGCTGCGCGCCCGTCTTGCGGACGGCAGCCTGCAGCGCGCCGGAATGCTGCTCTACCCGGACTACTTTTTCATCAACCCGAAAAATCCAAACCAGTAATCCGCGATTTTCCCACCGAATATTCAGCCGTTCGCCATTTAACAGTCCTTAAAAGTTGAAAAACTCAGTCGAATTCCATAACTCTTATCCATTATTAATTTACAGCCATAACATATTCACCTTTCAACCGTCATTAAGTGTGTAATCAGACTTTGTGAAATTCAAGAGGTGAATAAAATGCTGAGATTGATCAATCGCTTCAAACTTTCCTTTATCCTTCTCCCTGCTGTCCTCATTACATTAAGCACTTTTATCGGACTTTTTCGGAGCGGAACCACCGGCACAGCAAGCGCAGGGGAGGACGCCACGCGCGTGCCGTTTTTCGAAGGCCTGCAAACGACGATCTTGAAAATCACCGACCGGGAAGCGCTGACGCTTGACGACCAGGCCGATCCTGGTCCGTCCGAAAGCGTCAGATCCGGCCCGACCTCCCAGATCGATTTTGGCGCTGCTCCAACCGGCGATCCAGAACTTTCCGCGACTGCCTTACAAGGATTCAGCGCTACCGGCGACCCTTCGAATTCGATCAGCCCAATAAGCACACCGACGCCTGCCTCTTTCTCCACCTCCGGGCCGACTTCCTACCCCACCGAATCCGAGGACGAAATAGAGACGCCAGAAAACGAGACCAGCACACCGACGAAGACCCCGCATCCCAGCAACACACCGAAACCAACCCAGACAACTACCGGGACGGCGACTCCGACGAAAACCAGGGAGCCTTCCAGGACTCCTGAGCCTACGGAAACGCCCGATCCGGAGGAAACTGATGAACCGACGGAAACGCCGGAACCCTCCGATACACCTGACCCTGACGAAACCGACGAGCCATCTAAGACGCCAGAGCCGACGCGCACACCAGACAAATAGGCTTTTTTGAACATCCACCCGACAGTCAAATGGAGTACCTGAAATGCCGAAACCTAGAATCCTTCTCTACTCGCACGATACATACGGCCTCGGCCACCTGCGCCGCAGCCTTGCGATCGCCCAGAGCATTTCGCAGCATATCCCTCGCTCACGCCAGCTGCTGGTGACCGGCTCGACCGTCGCAGGCGCTTTCGCAATGCCACCGCGTCTCGACATCATCAAGCTCCCTTCACTCAGTAAACGTTCGAGCGGCGAATATATGCCCCGAACGCTTCCTCTTCCGCTCGGGCAGACGATCCATTGGCGAAAAGAAATGATCTATCAGGCCGTCTTGCACTTCCAACCGGACCTGATCCTCGTTGATAAAGCGCCTGCCGGTGTGCAGGGGGAACTCTTAATGACCCTCGAACATGTTAAACAGCGGTTACCAAAAACCCGCATTGTACTGGGAATGCGCGATATTGAAGATGACCCGGAATCGACTCGCCGGGAATGGGTGGAAAATAATATCACAGCTGTTCTTGAGAAATTTTACGATGCCATCCTGCTGTACGGAGACCGCACAGTCTTCGATCCTGTCCAGGCATACGATCTGCCGGAAGAGGTCGCCGGGCGAGTAGTGGAAAGCGGTTACATCGCACGTTACCTTCATTTCAGGCCTTTCCGACTGGCGCGGCGTGAGCTTGGGCTGGGGACCGAACCGTTTGTTCTGATCACCGCGGGCGGTGGTGGAGACGGGTTCGGTTTGGTCAATGCGGCGATCAAAATGTTCGAACAGGGGCTTGCAGGCGGAATTTTTCCGATGGTTGTTACAGGGCCGTTGATGCCGCAGCACCACCGCAAAACGCTGAGCGAACGGGCGCAAGCCGTCGGAGTCCGCCTGATCGAGTTCACGCCAAACCTCATTCAGTACATGCATGCGGCTGACCTGGTCGTCGGGATGGCTGGTTACAACACGGCCTGTGAAATTCTCTCGCTCCAGAAACGCGCAGTGCTTGTTCCACGGTCACAGGTCCGGCAGGAACAAAAGATCCGCGCAGGCCGGTTAGCGGAACTGGGTCTAACCCGCATGCTGCCGCCTGAGAAGCTCTCTGCCGAATCCCTCTGGCAGGAAATCGAAGCAGGACTTGCGGATTCTCCACCAATCGTTGGGCTTAATATGGATGGCCTCGCCAATGCCACCCGCGCTATCGCCGCACTCCTGAAAACACCGGATACCTTTCCATATCTTCTGCCATCAGAGATTTTTACGACCGGGATGCGCAGACAGGTGAATTTTCCTGCCTGAGGATTTATTAAATTGGAGATATTTCTATGAAACCCAGGATTGCTTACATACTGAAAATGTACCCTCGCTTTTCGGAAACGTTTATCGTCAACGAAATACTCGAGCTTGAGCGCCAGGGGGTGGACGTGCGCATATATTCGCTCCGTAAACCGGACGATGGGCGTTTCCACGCGAACCTGGCGAAGGTCAAAGCCAATGTGATTTACGTACCGCAGTATCCGGAGATGGAACCGGACAGGATCAGGTCTGCACACCTGCTTCTGCAGTCGGTCCGGCCTCGGTCCTATCGAAAAGTCTATGAGCGGACACGGGCGAAAGGCCATGCCTATGCGATCAAGCGTTTCCTGCAGGCCGGCTATATCGCGAACCACCTGCTCGCACACCCGGTCGATGCCATGCACGCGCATTTTGCCTCGAGTGCTACGCGGGTAGCCAACCTGGTGAACCAATTGATCGGCCTCCCTTACAGTTTTACGGCCCATGCCAAAGATATATTCCACGAGGACGTGGTGCCGGCATCCATCGTCGATAAGATGAAATCGGCGAGGTTCGTTGTGACCGTAAGCGAATTCAATAAACGATATCTCGAAAGTTTGATCAGGGCTCAACCTGATGACGGCCGCCGCGCGGATATTCGCTGTCTCTATAATGGAATCGATCTGCGGAAATTCAAACCTGCTCGCAGTATGGAACGAGCGAGCAGCCGCATCCTGGGAGTCGGGCGTCTGGTTGAAAAGAAAGGCTTTGACGTTCTGATAAGGGCCTGTGCAATCCTGCGCGAACGCGGCCACAATTTTCAATGTGAAATTATCGGGAAAGGTCCCGAAGAAGAACGGTTGGCGGCGCTGATCGAGACATTTGACCTCGTAGATCACGTACAGTTAGCCGGCGCTTTACCGCAGGATGATGTGTTGAAGGCCTACCACGAAGCGGCGGTTTTCGCATTGCCGTGTGTCGTCGGGAGCGATAACAACATGGACGGGCTGCCGACCGTGCTCCTGGAAGCGATGGCCACCGGCCTGCCTGTCGTCTCAACAACACTGACAGGAAACCCCGAGATCATCGACGACGGTGTGAACGGCTATCTTGTCGAGCCCGGCAATGCTGAGGAACTCGCGGGGGTTCTGGCCCGTTTATTGGAGATCCCGTCACTGCGCGATCAAATGGGCGAGGCCGCCCGGAATAAGACAAAGATGGCCTTCGATGTGCGCAAAAATGTCGCCACGCTGCACCGCTATCTCGCCGGCCCGGTTGAAGCGCCAGTCCCCGAACCTGAAGAACCATTTTCGGAATCGATCTCCGTTACATCGAGCTTCCGCTCTCCAATGGCGCTTGACGCGATTTTTGCCGCACTATGAATATCCTGTACATCAGCGCCGATCGAGGCATTCCCGTACGTGGAACGAAGGGCGCAGCGGTCCACATCCGATCGCTTTGCGCCGCTTTCGCCGAGTCAGGCCATTCGGTCACATTGCTGACCCCGCGTCCAGGGCCGCTCCCCGGACAGGGCATCCGGGCCAATATTATTCATGTCCCGCTGCCGGATGGTGATCAGGATGGGGAGACCCGGGCGATTGTACACGCAGACGAACTTTATGCAGCCGCCAGTAAAGAATTGCGCCGTGGAAATTATGACTTTATCTATGAGCGCTATTCGCTCTGGAGCGATGTGGGTGGACGCCTGGCAGAAGCAACCGGCCTGCCTTTTGTGCTCGAAGTCAACGCCCCTCTGCTTGAAGAAGCAGCCCGCTTCAGAACCCTGGAAAACGTAGGGAAAGCCCGGGAGGTTGAACTTCGCCAGGTCATGCAGGCGAAGGTTGTTTCGGTGGTCTCGGAACCGTTAGCAGCATATGTCCGGGCGCGGGGGGCGGCCCCTGAAAACATCCTCGTCCTCCCGAACGGTGTCGATCCTGTACATTTCCACCCGGCTGTGCGCGGCGGTCGCATCCACCATCGCTACGGTCTGAACAGGAAGAAAATCATAGGCTTTGCAGGGCGCGCGCGTCCGTGGCATGACCTTGAAACGCTCCTGGCGGCTTTTGCTCAAATCCAGGAAACAGATCCATCGACTCATTTGCTGCTCGTGGGGCAGATGCCGGACGACCTGGATCAAAAACTGGACAGCCTGGGGATCAGGGATGCGGTCACTGCAACCGGCGTGATCCCGCATAAAGAGGTACCTGAACATATCGCCGCGATGGATGTGGCTGTTTCCAGCCATGCTGCGCTGGATGGTTTTTACTTCTCACCACTGAAACTCTTCGAATATATGGCCTGCGGTGTTCCGGTAGTGGCTGCTGATACTGGACAACCGGCCGAATTGATCGAACCGGGAGTGAACGGTGAACGCTACCGGCCGGGTGATCCGGATGACCTCGCCCGCAAAATCGGTAAACTGCTCACGAATCCGGAATATGCGAACGAGCTTGCCTGGAACGGCGCAGTGCTGGTTTTGGGGAACTACACCTGGGAGCGCAATGCGCGGGAAGTGGTGCGACGGATTGCCCCGGTACCGGAAACACCAGCTTTTTCAGAGAACGGACATACGATTGAGCTGCCGATCTTTGACCGGAAACTCCGCCAGCGTCTCTACCGCGCCACCCGCGCCGACATAGCAGAGAGCCTGCTCCGCAGGAAAGGCCCTGACAGAAAGAAATATGCCCGCCTGACCCATATCGAACCCTTGAAATACAAGCCGGGCAGGCGATGCGTGATGCGTTATACATGGGAAAAAGGAAAAACCGGACGGGCAGAATTGATCGGCAAGGTATTTCGAGACAGACGCGGGCAGAGATTGGATGCGGTACACCGCATCCTCTGGGAAAGCGGATTTGACAATCAGGTGGTGCGAATCCCGCGCCCTTACGGATATGTCCACAAGATGCGCATGCAGCTGCAGGAAAACGCGCCCGGGATCACGCTAAACGAAATATACCGCAGCGGGGGCGATGTCTACAAATATATGTCCTTGTGCGCGGCCGCGGCGGCGCAGCTGCATGACCTGAATGATCATTTACCGGATACCAGCCGGGCAAAGCTGCACGACCTCATCAAACCTTATTTCCTCGAAGATGAAATTCACAGCCTGGGAGATACGTTTAATGCGCTGCGTGAACTGCGCCCCGCAGAAACAGCAGAACTTACGCATATGTTCGACCTGCTGCTTGGATGGGCCGATATCCTGCATCCCCCCGCAGCACCAGCGCTGGTCCATCGCGATTTCTACTACAGCCAGGTGCTGGTCGACGGGGAGAGTCTTGTACTGATCGACCTCGACTTAATCGCCTCTGGGGACGCGGCGATCGACGTGGCGAACTTTTCGGCGCACCTGAACTTCCTCGGGCTTGAAACACGCGGCGATTTCTACGACCTTGCCGCAGCCGCCGAGGAATTCAAAGCAGAATATGAAGCCATACGTCCCCAGGATGCGGCTTTTTGGGACCGGGTAAGTTTCTATGAAACGTCTACCCTGTATCGTTTACTGCGGGTTGTAGCGCTGCGCCCGAACAAAGCACACATTTTTGAACCGCTACTGGAACAAACCTTGAAATTCCTGGAGGTCGCATGATTTCCGAAACCCGACCACGAAAAATCCGCAGGAAACGGAAGGATGTCCGTTACATCCCGCTGATCGGGATTGATTCACGTTATCTGAAATACCTCGGGCCTTATTTACACCTCTTGCTGATTTCAGCTGTCTTAATCCTGCTCGTCGCCGTGATGGACATCCTTGCGCCATGGCCGTTGAAGTACATTATCGATAACGTTCTTGGTGGTGAACCATTCGTTGACCCGGTCGGCAGGCAGCTGACGGCAGTAATCGGAACAGACCAGCGCTTCCTGACGGCCACACTGGGGCTGGCCCTGCTGCTGATCACGGTCCTGCAGGGAATGGCTTCGTTCGCCTATGAATATATCAACGGTGTAATCCAGGAGCGAAGCACCATGCTGCTGCGTTCAGGTGTCTTCGACCACGTCCAGCGTCTGCCGCTGCAATTCTTCGACCAGAACCGGATCGGCGACCTGCTTAAACGGGTCACCGAAGATGCAGGTCGGATCATGGTCGCTCTCGTCGGAAGCATGGGCGAATTCCTGGTCAATGCAGTGAAATTTTTCGGTTTTGCAGCCGTGATGCTGTTCATTAACTGGCGTTTCTCGATCATCGTCCTGGCTTATGTGCCATTGATGCTGTTTCTCTACCTGACCTTCCGGCAGAATATTCGCGATTCGGCCAGAGTAGCGCGTGAAAAGGAAGGCGAAATGACGAACCTGACGCTGGAAACCCTCGGGGCAATCAGGGAGGTGAAAGCCTTTGGTCGTGAACGGCAGCAGCAGAACCGTTTTGATTCACACGGCAGGAATCTCGTTCGGTCTGCATTGAGATCCATCCAGTGGGAAGCGTCATTCAGCCCGGTCATCGATTTCGTCCAGGCGGCCAGCACGGCAGCAGTAATCTGGTATGGCGTCTCCCAGGTTCTGGTCGGCCAGTTCAGCATCGGTGAACTGCTGATTTTCACGTCCTACTTGAAAGATATGTACCGCCCTCTGCGGCGTTTCAGCAAACTTGCGGCAAACATCCAGAAAGCTGCCGTGAGCGGGGACCGGCTCGGGAAGGTCCTGGACGTCGAAATCGCAATCCAGGATGCGCCAGACGCAGTTCCGGTGGAGCGCGCACGCGGCCGGATCCAGTTTGAAAACCTGTCTTTTGCGTATCCGGGCGCGCCGGACCAGTCCGTGCTGCATGATTTTGACCTGCATATCCGGCCGGGCCAGGTCGTTGCGCTCGTCGGCGGAACGGGTGCGGGTAAATCCACTGTCACGAACCTGCTGATGCGCTTCTACGAACCGACAGCCGGGAACATCCGGCTCGACGGCACGGACATCCGGCAGATCCGTCTGGCTGACCTGCGCAAGCAGTTCGCAGTGGTGCCCCAGGAAAGCGTCCTGTTCGCCACGTCCATCCGAGAGAACATCGCTTACGGCTACCCGGAAGCTTCTGACGAACAGGTCGAGGCAGCTGCCAGGGCTGCAAACGCGTTTGACTTCATCATGAGACTCCCAAACGGTTTTGACACCGTTGTCGGTGAGCGTGGCGGGACACTCTCGGGTGGTCAGCGCCAGCGGATCGCCATTGCCAGGGCGATCTTGCGCAACGCGCCGGTTCTCGTCCTTGACGAGCCGACGGCTGCGCTGGATGCAGAGTCGGAGGACCAGGTGATGGGTGCACTCGAGCGTTTGATGCGTCACCGTACGACTCTCATCATCGCCCACAGGTTATCGACTGTCCGGCAGGCGGACGTGATCGTAGTGATGGATAGGGGCCGCATCATTGAACAGGGGCGACATAACGACCTCCTGGCCCAGAACGGGCAGTATGCGCGCCTCGTCCAGCTGCAATCGCTGACCGATGATGTGGAATTATTCAACGGCCTCCAGACCTTTCCTGCAGGAGCCGGTTATGGAAGATAAACCGGAATTTCCGACCGGTTTACCGGTGAAGGGAATCCTCATGCTGATGTCCCTTCCGGTTATTGTTACGTTGATCGCGTTTGCATCTTTGTTGACCACCGATGTCTCAGACCTCGCAATCGGTACGCCTCTCGTCATCACACCGACTCCGTTTGTGGAAAATAATCTATTTCTGGTTGAAGATTTATCCAATATCGAAGAGGTGTACAAAGCCGGTCTGGAGGCCTTTGAGAACGGTGATTACCGCGGAGCGGTGTCTGCCTTTCAGACCGTTCTGGAAATTGCTCCGGAGGCGGCGGTCGTGCATACCAGCCTGGGCCTTGCATTGGTCCAAATGGGAGAACTTGAGGCTGCCGCGGCGGCTTTTGAAATTGCAGCCTCGCTGGATGCGCGTGATCCCGTGGCGCAGTACAACCTCGCCATTGCAAATGCTGCACTTGAGCGGTACAGCGAAGCAGAAAAAGCCTTCCTTGCCACGCTTTCTCAGGACCCGGACCTCGCGCCGGCAGCTTACGGCCTCGCGGGGGTTTACCGTGCAACCGGTCGAGTCAAAGACGCGATCAAGGCTTATCAATTAGCCGTAGATATTGACCCAGGATTTACGGAGGCATACCTGGAGCTCGGTCTTCTTTTTGCTGAAATTCAGGAATGGAGCAAGGCTGAAGATGCGCTGGAGACAGCGCTGAATACGAAACCCGGGTCGCTTGAAATCCAGTTCAATCTGGGTGTCGTCTACGTCGAACGCGGCGACCTGCGGATGGCTCGCCTGTTGTTTTCGGCGGTGATGGCAAAGGATGCAGGTGGGGAATGGGGACACAGGGCTGCAGAGGCTCAGGCGCTGCTGGATAATTCTGGGGAGTGAGCAGGCCCGGAAAGCGGTATCCCCTTAATTTTTACCGTAAATTCGGATGCAGTTTCTCCCCTTAATAATGTCAATGCGACCAAGCCAACCGCAGGTTGGTGCAGGAATTGGACTGGATACGCGCGCGCCGGCGGTGGTGGTTCAATGGGACACGATCCCCCGCCATGTCCGGGATGGGCAAGGATGGTAGTTGGGATCGCTTCGCTGACTGTCTTCCAGCCGGCGCTCTTGATAACGATGGGAGAGCTGATGCGCGGTTACCTCAATCGCACTTTTGACAGAGAGATGATATTAATAGCGACAGCAATTTCCTGGCCATAGCTTGACATTCCCCCATCCGTTTGTTAGCATACATCAGATTTTTACTTACCGCAGCAACCGGTTCCAGAAGTGGCCGGGCTGAGGTGAGCTGCACATAACAATTGAATTGGAGATAAGCGACTGAGTCTTGGTGAGAGCCGAGATTACGAGGTGGAGGTTCCTCTCTGCGAAGGGAGTGCTAAGGGCGATCGGCTGGCGCCGGCCGCTCAAAAATCGAAACGATCAGCGGATGCCTCCGGAGCGCTGCCGCGCGCTCCTTTCTCTCCTTTCGGAAAAAGCGTTGAGCCGAAAACGGGTTGGTGACAATCGGGACAAGGACTGCGCAGTGGCCCAGGTTTAATCCTGCGAATATCATGAAAGGGCTGCCCCTGATAGATTAAATCATGCACGCCTATGCGTGCATTTTTATTTAATACCACTCTAACTCAATAACATTCGGAAAATAGATGTCCCATTCAGATTCGAGTTCAAAATACCATCGCTACCATATCGATACCCAGGACGCTCCGGATATCGTTCCCTGGCCAAGCCGATTTAACGTCCACGTCAACAGGGCAGGACTCGCAAAGCTCCTGCTGACCGAGGCAATCGCCTATCGCGGAGACAGGGAAATTATTCTCAGCCGACCGTGTATGTACGGCGTATTTTCTGGACCGGTCGGAGGGTTTGCGCCGCGCGAGGAGTACTGCGTGGGGTGCCTCCGCTGCACGACCCAGTATCCTGAATGGATCCAGATCTCTCCCAATCCGGAGCGACAATCCCTCGGAGACGAATATTTCACATTCAATTATATGAATGCTGTTGCGTATGAATCATCCACCGGGCGTGTACCGGTGCGGGGCGCCGGCTACAGGGGTAAATTCGGCGGTGAAGGCTGGGACGGCATGTGGACAGATATGTCTGAAATCGTCCGCCCCACGCGCGACGGGATCCACGGACGTGAATTCATTTCGACCACTGTTGACATCGGCGAAAAGTTTAATTTCTTGAGCCTCGATGAAAACGGAAAATTCATCGGCGAGGTTCCCAGTACCTTCAGCATCCCGCTGCCGATGGTTCTCGATCTCCCGCCGGCGGCCGTCGCCTCACCTACATTGATAAAAATCCTTTCGACTGCGGCAGCTGAACTGGAAAGCCTGGTCATGCTCTCCGCGCGCCCGATCATCGAACTCAACCTGCGCGGTGAACACATCGTTCCGGTACTCACGCCCAGCGACCTCGACCTGATCTCTCTTCTTCCCACACCGCCGCGCCTGGTCATGATGGACGGTTGGCCTCCGAGCGTGGACGACACGCTCTTCCAGGAAATCAAGAACCGACTGCCGGATGCGATGATCGGCCTCCGGACCCGGTTCGTCAGCGGAGAAGATCTGCTGGTGCATATCAACCACGGTATCAAAATCTTTCACCTGACTGCCAGCTACCACGGCCTCGACCCGCAAGGCGTGTTCGTGTTCGACCAGATCCGGGCCGCCCACGAGACGCTGGTGAAGGCAGGCATCCGGGAAGAAATTACCTTGCTTGGGAGCGGCGGCATCATCGCTGCTGAGCACGTTCCAAAAGCCATCATCGCCGGTCTGGACGTCGTTGTGCTTGATACGCCGATCCTCGTGGCGCTCCAGGCTCGTTTTATCGGTAATTTCTCGAACCGGCGCATGAAAAACGTCCGCCTGCCCAAGAATCTGCCTCCGCAATGGGGCGTGCAGCGGATTAAGAACCTGATGGCATCCTGGCGCGACCAGCTCCTGGAGATCCTCGGCGCAATGGGTCTGCGTGAAGTGCGGCGCCTGCGCGGTGAAATCGGCCGGGCGATGTTCCAATACGACCTCGAACGCGAGGCGTTTGGAGATATTGATGGTTTTCCGATATAGGTTCAGGTGCAAAGGGAAGGGTGCAAAGTGCTTTTTTGGTGATTATCGTTCGATGCTATCTAAAACTATCTTCCAAAAAGCATGCGTTTCAACGCTGCACCCTGCACTTGCTCTCTGCATTAATAAGAAGGTAATTAATGTCTCAAAATACTTCTGAATTCCCCGCTACCCATAAACACCGGGAAGCTCTGAACCACGGGCTGGAGGTCTGGCCTTCGCTGGAAATAGGGACGCCGCCCGCTTTGGGTGATTATCGCTGGACGGACGAACTGATACTGTCCGGCTGGCACATGGCAAGCACAGGCAGGATGCCTGAGAACGGTTTGAACTACCGCACCGGCTTATCAGACGGTGGTTTTGACCGGCTGGACTTCAAATTCCTGCCCGAGGGAGAACAGCTGCCGGACGGAGCGAAGGTTGACCTGTCGCTGCCGCTCAACCGGCGCGGCGATGGCCTGCCTGAACTGGTCTCCGGCGTACCCTGGTACGGCGGTGGTATGTCCTACGGTTCGGTCAGCGAGCAGGTCATGATTTCGCGGGCACGTGCGGCAAGGCAGTGGAGGACGTTCACCAGCACCGGGGAAGGCGGTTACCCGCCCGGACTGGTGCCGTATAAGGACGTCATTATCACGCAGGTCGCCACGGGTATGTTCGGTGTGCGGGAAGAGACGATCCAGTATGCACCGATCGTTGAATTTAAATACGCACAGGGCGCGAAACCCGGCCTCGGCGGGCACCTTCTCGGAGATAAATCGACCAGCGAAGTGGCAAAACTTCGTGAAAGCGTTCCCTGGGTGAGCCTGTTCTCGCCGTTTCCGTTCCATTCTGTCTATTCGGTGGAAGACCATAAAAAGCACGTGGATTGGATCAAAACGATAAACCCGCGTGCACTGGTCGCAGTGAAAGTATCCACACCTCATGATGTGGACATGGTCGCCGTGGGCTCTTATTATGCCGGCGCGCACATCATCCATCTGGACGGTTCTTACGGCGGTACAGGTGCAGCACCAGAGATTGCCAAGAAAAATATCGCGATGCCCATCGAGTTCGCCATCCCCAAGGTCCATAAGTACCTGGTGTCGGAAGGCGTGCGCGACGAGGTAACGTTGATCGCTTCAGGCGGCGTTCGGACAGCGGACGATATCGCGAAAGCTGTCGCCCTGGGCGCGGACGGCTGTGTGATCGGCACAGGTGACCTGATCGCCCTGGGCTGCACGCGCTGCTCGAACTGCGAGCGCGGCCGCGGCTGCCCCTTCGGACTCACGACCACCGATCCCGAACTGCAGCTTCTCGTCGAACCGGACTGGGGTGCGATGCGTATCGCAAATTATTACAACGCCCTCAACGATCGGCTTGCAGACATTCTACGTGGGCTGGGTTTGCGAGGGATCGCAGAGCTGCGCGGGCGGAAGGATTTGCTGGTTTATAACGCCGGCGAGAAATAGTAGGGCCGGGTTCCAGGTGCCGAGAGAAGGCTATTCTGGATACCGAACACAACAACCGCACAGATTCCGGCAAACAGCACCTGGAACCTGGCACAATACAAATGGTGAGCGAGTCAAGTGATTTCTAATCCAAGTGAAATAAGGCTTATTGAACCCTACGAAAAACGCCCGTTCCGTTTCCTGGAGATCTGGGAGGAGAGCGGTTGGCAGATCAAAGTGTATGGGATCGCATACAAGCGAGATCTGCCTCGGTCGGAACTGGTTGAAGCGGCAAAACAGCAGATTATCCCACATCTGCAGAATAATACTGCCCATCATTACAACGTCGGCTTTCTCGGTGTACACGATGGCCGCGGCGCGAATTTTATTTTCCTCGGATACTGGGCCGACGAAAACGAACTGCACCACCATGTTTACCTCTCCCCCACCGATGACATCTCGAACTTTCACTATTCGACCCCTACTGGCTTAATTGCCTGTGTCTGGGATTTACACCTGATGCACTTCGAACGCCAGGCGTGGGTCGAAATGGTTCTGGCGAACCCGCAAGGGCCCGATCTCGAGGCGTATCTCGCCTGCCGGTTCAACGGGAATGCCTGATCGTCGCACGTCACTCGTCGCACTTCGCACTTTATCAGGTGACCTATGGATAAAAATGCTATTTTGAACATCCTCAACTCCCGCAAACAGCTCCCTGGTCCTGCTGAGGAATATATTCAGCTTGCTCGAGATCAGGCGGCTGAAGGCGGGTGTGGAGTCATCGGTTTCGCATCCACGGAACAGGTTGCCGGAAAGCACATGCTCACCGCACTCGACCAGATGCGCAACCGCGGCAACGGCAAGGGCGGTGGTATTGCAGCCGTCGGCCTGGTGCCGGAAGAATTCGGCGTCTCCAGAGAAATCCTGGACGAGAATTACCTCGTTGCCGTCGCTTATCTTGAAGAAGCTTGCCGCGCTGAGGTTGAGAAAGACTTTATCAGCCCGGTCTTCGATGTTGACCACGTCCGCGAACAGCCAACGCTGAAAGATTGGCACGCATTGCCGCGTCTTGATGTCGCACCTCCGAAGGTCGTGTATTACTTCGGTCGGGTTAAGACAGAGGTCGCCGACGCCTATGCCCGCGGCCACGGGCTGGAAAATCTACCGCGCCGCCGGCTGGAAGACGAGGTCGTTTACCAGAACACGTACCGGCTGAACAGCCGCTTCTACGCCGCGACGGGTGAGACGCGTGCGTTTGTCCTATCGCACGGGAAAAATCTGCTCGTCCTGAAAATGGTCGGCTATGCCGATGACGTCGTGCGCTACTACCGGCTTGAGAACATGCGCGCGCACGTCTGGATTGGTCACCACCGCTACCCGACGAAGGGCCGGGTCTGGCATCCAGGCGGCGCACACCCTTTTATCGGAATGAACGAAGCGCTCGTCCACAACGGTGACTTCGCCAACTACGCTTCGATTGCAGAATATCTGCGCCAGCGCAACATCCACCAGCTCTTTCTGACGGACACCGAAGTATCCGTGCAGGTTTTTGACCTGCTCCACCGGGTCTACAACTATCCGCTCGAATACGTCATCGAGGCAATCGCGCCGACGACCGAACGCGACTTTACCCTCCTGCCGCCGGAAAAGCAGCAGATTTACAAGATGCTGCAGACCACGCACATGCACTGCTCGCCGGACGGACCGTGGTTTTTCCTGATTGCTCAATCTGATCTGGAAGATGATGACCCGGTCTATCGCTTCACATGCATCACGGACACCTCGATGCTGCGCCCACAGGTCTTCGCATACCAGAGAGTGAGCGAAGACGGCCCGGCGATCGGTTTTGCGGCGTCTGAAAAACAGGCCATTGACGCGGCGCTCAAGTCACTTTCAGAGGAGGACGATCGTTTTTGGCCCCGTGCAGACCGATACTGGAACGCCCGCGGCGGCAGCCACACTGACGGGGGTGCATTTATTTTCAGCGTGCGCCCCAGGGCAGGAGGCGGACCTGCATCATTGGTCTGCACAGACAAGTTCGGGATCGAAGTCAACGTCGATACCAGCACGGCACCCGATAGAGGGCTTGAATCGACATCTAATTCGATGCCTATCGAATTAGATGTCGATGCGGACTTATTCAACACAGCTCTCGAAGGCCTGAAAAACTGGGACTATGCACAGTTCAAGTCGTTCCTGGCCGGGATGGTTGACCTTGCATCGACCGA
>JBFGQG010000036.1:0-14444 GCA_041564295.1 Anaerolineales bacterium
CGCTCCGAATTCATCTGGTTAAGCCAGGAAACCATTCACGCACCTGCAGCAGAAACTGACGAGCAGCTGGCTGATCTGGGCTTATTGCCAATGCTGCAGGCGTCCGGTGTACGCAGTACAGTCCTTGTTCCTTTGATTGTAGGAAACAACTCTATCGGATATCTGCAAGCGGCTAATAAACGTAGCGGCATGCCATTTGGAACGGAGGATATGCGTATCCTTTCGATCGTGGCCAGCCAGTCCGCAATTATTCTTGAAAACGCTGACTTGCTGAGCAAATCGCGGCAGCGCACCATGCAAGCCGAAGCCCTGCGCCGGATTTCAGCGCTCGCAGGATCAGCCGCTACACTCGATGAAATCTTATATTTCACAGTTACAGAAACCGTGCGCCTGATCCACGCCGATAAAGCCGCTATTTTTCTGCTCAATAAAGACCAGAGCGAACTGGAAATCCACACAAACTCGGTGTATGGGCTGACGGAGGATCAAACCACCTCAATCCGTAAATTCAGAGTGGATGACCCAATTTTTTCCCGGTCGAATACCGTCAAGCAGCGTGTCAGTGTTTTTAACCGCCATTCACCCGAACTAGAAAACGAAGATTTCTATTTACCGATATTTGAAGCCATGGAAATCGAATCGGGTCTGTCTGTCCCACTAACCGTCAGCGACCGAACCGTTGGTGAGATGTTATTCGGCTCGAAAGAGTCCGACTTCTTTCACCAGGGCGAAGTCATGTTGGCGACGTCCGCTGCCGGCCAGCTTGCTGGCGCCATCGAACGCGTGATGTCTTCCACCAGGACGGACGTAAATTTGCGTCGCCGGGTGGACTTGCTCACGGCATTGAACCGGGTGTTCCGGGAACTGAATACTTCACGAACGTTGTCCGATCTGCTGGATGTGATCCACAGGGAAGCGCTCAGCTTGATGGGTGCAGATTGCGGGACTGTTTATTCGCTCATCCGCAAAGGCAATTCATTTACGATTACTGCTTCTTCGGGCGACCACGCAGACAACAAACGACGGTTGGGAGGAATAGAACTCGCTGGACTGAACGAAGAATCACCGCTTGTCGTGAAAGATTTCGAGAAATATTCTGGACAATCACCACACGGCGGAGTGGATGCGGCTTTATTGATCCCGCTCTTTTTCGAAGATGAAGTTTATGGTCTGGTCAGCCTTCACAGTTACGATCCAAACGCATTTGATGAGGAAACGATCGAAACCGCCTCAGCCTTTTCACACCAGGCTGCCATCGCGCTCTGGAACCTGACAAACTTTCGAGATCCCAGGCAAGATGGAGCAGGCAGACCGATAACGGAAAACCTGCTGCCGCTTTCGCGTGAATTGTCCGGTTCGGATCGCGCCCAGGCCGCACTCGAAATCGTCCGTGTAATCGCCAGGCAAACTTCGCGCGAAGCGATCTTCTCTACGCTTGGAAGTGAGTTAATCAATAAGCTGGGATTCGACTTGAGCCTGGTGGCCATCCCATCGGCGAATGGCGCGATCCTGACCGATGTAATTGGCCAGCTTCCCCCTGAGACAAACCCGGATGTTTTACTTGGTCAGCGAAATCCATTGCGCGACACACTGAGGTCCGGTAAGACTTTGCTGTTATCAAACCTGAAGACCAAAGGGAATGCGGATTG
Organism: Anaerolineales bacterium; assembly: GCA_041564295.1. Lineage (GTDB taxonomy): Bacteria > Chloroflexota > Anaerolineae > Anaerolineales > JABWBV01 > DATDOR01. The sequence goes on from JBFGQG010000036.1 coordinate 1,650, forward strand.
GCAAAACAGCCCCTTACTTTCACAGCTGAACACACGCAGTTTTGCTTGTTTTCCCATTCGATCGAGTGACCCGGATTCCATGATTGAAGCCGCGGTTCTAAGCGTCAGCAACAGAGTTTTGCCGGAATTTACACCAGAAGATTTTGCTGCTTTTGACTTGATATCTAAGCAGGTCGCCACATCACTCAATAACGTCACACTCGTTTCACAGACGAAAGAGCGCATGCGTGAGGTTGATTTACTGCTTAATTTCAGCCGCCAGCTCAGCAGCCTGAACGAGGACGAAATCCTGCGATCGATGGTCGCGAATGCGCAAAATTTGATTCCGGCGGTACAGGGCGTGCAAATTCTTCTCTGGGATGAACAAAACAGCCGCCTGGCGCCGTTCAGCGTAAGCGGGTACAGGAATGATGGGGTCATGGCCAGCCTCAACTGGCTTCCTGGCGAGGGGCTGCCCGGCGAGGTGTTCCTTTCATCGACAACGAGGCGCGTCGGTGAGGTGAACATTGCCTCAGATTACAACCTGCCATACGAGAAACTGATGCAGTACCAGGAAGCTGTGCAAGGAATCGTGCCGATTGCAAGCCTGGTGGCTCCCATTGTTGCCAGCACATCCACATTGGGCGTTGTCGTTCTGGACAACTTCTCTTCCGTGGAAGCCTTTTCAGAGGAGGACGAAGCGCTTGTAAATTCCCTGGTCCGCCAGTCAGGACTTATCCTCGAAAACGCGCGCCTGTTCGAAGAAGCCAACACACGCGCGCGACAGCTTCAATCCCTTTCCGACGTTGCGACCACGATCACGTCAGATCTCCAGGTCGAACCGATTACCGCTTCTTTGCTGGACCACCTCAAACAAATACTGCCGTTTGATACTGGCACGTTCTGGTTCAGGCAGGGAAACCTGCTTGCCATCCGGGCCACTCAAGGCTTTGATGGGGACGAGGACCGCGTCGGCTTAACCGTCCAGATCCAGGACAGCAAGCTTCTCAGCGATATGGTTGCAGAGGGACGTCCGATCAACGTCAAAAATGTGACCGAAGACGAGCGATTCTTGATCCCGACGGAGTTTGCGCGGCTTTCCTGGCTAGGAATACCACTGATCGCAAAAGGACAGGTCGTTGGTGTGATCGCCCTGGAAAAGGCCGAACCCGCATTTTATACGCAGGAACACATCCAGATCGCCACGGCCTTTGCCGGTCAGGCTGCGGTCGCCCTTGAAAACGCGCGACTGTTTGAAGAAAGCATCCAGCGCGCCTACGAGCTGAATGAGCGCTCGCAGCGCCTGGACCTGCTTAACCGGCTTTCGAACGAATTCAGCACATACCTGGATACGGACCACATTCTGGCCTATACGGTCGACGAAATTCGAAAAGCCGTGTCCTGTACTGCGGTTTCCGCGATTTTGCTGGACGAAAAAGATTTCGGTCACCTCGTCGCACAATCACCTATCAGTATTGAACCTCTCCCGCAGCCCTTTGATTTTTCACCTTTTGACCGGTTACACGAGTCACTCGGAGTGCGCGTTATCGACAACGCATACACTGACCCGGAAATGCAGCCACTCGAGCATTACTGGAAGCAAATGGGGACCCAATCAGCTCTCGTGCTTTCCATCGCAACCGGTAACGAACTGCACGGTATCCTGATCCTGCATTCCCATTCCCGCCTCAGCAGCAGTGAAGTCGATCTCGCGCGGACGATCAGCAACCAGGTCGCCGTGGCGATCCAGAATGCCAAGCTGTTCAAACAATTGAGAAAACTGACTGCTGAGTTGGAACAGCGCGTAAATACCAGGACAGAAGAGCTCGAACGCGAACATACCCGGACCGAAACGCTGCTCGGTATCATAACGGAACTGTCTGCCAGCCTCGACATGGATATAGTGCTGAACCGCACTCTTGCCCTGATCAACCGCATAACGGGCGCTCAACACAGCACGATCATCCTCGCTAACCCGGCCGATGCTTCATTGCTGCGCCGCGCTTCGCAGGGGTATACGTCACCGGTCCCAGAAGGAGGTGAATCAACCGGCCTTGAAATCAACCAGGGTCTTGCCGGCTGGGTGATTGAAAACCGTGAACCCGCATTGATTGAAGACCTTCAAAATGACCCTCGCTGGGTCTCGCGGGGTGAAACGGCGCACCGAAGTGCGATTGCCATTCCGCTGATGCTCGGTGCTGAAGCGCTGGGCACGTTGATGCTGTTCCATAAGGAAGTGGGTGTATTTTCGAAAGACCACCTTGACATGGTAAATGCCGCAGCGAAGCAAATCGCCGTCGCCGTCAATAATGCCCACCTTTATCTGCTTATCCGCGACCAGGCAGAGCGTCTCGGCGGCATGCTGCGGTCTCAGCAGGTGGAAGCCAGCCGGCTGCGAGCCATCCTCGAAGCGGTGGCGGACGGGATTCTGGTGACCGATGCCCGCGGACAGATCTCAATTTTCAACCATTCAGCAGAAGAGATCTTGAACCTGAGCCCGGAAAATGTGATCCACCAATCGCTCGATTACTTCACCGGACTGTTTGGGAAGGCGGGGGAGAAATGGATGGAAACGATCCGGACCTGGTCGGCCGAACCACACGATTTCGACGAATCAGAATTGTTCATCGAGCAGATCCGGCTGGAAAACAACCATATCGTTGCGGTTAATCTGGCGCCGGTTTACTCCGCCCGCGAATTCATGGGCACTGTCTCCATCTTTCGGGATATTACACATCTCGTCGAGGTCGATCGCATGAAGTCCGAATTCGTAGCGACAGTTTCTCACGAGCTGCGGACGCCGATGACATCGATCAAAGGTTATGTCGACATTTTGTTGATGGGCGCTGCGGGTGAATTATCGTCGCAGCAGCAAACATTCCTGGATATCGTTAAATCGAATACGGAACGATTGAACGTTCTTGTGAACGACCTTCTCGAGGTTTCGAGGATCGAGGCCGGCAAGATCAACCTGAACATGGCACCAGTAGATCTCCCAGCCCTGGTGGGAGAAGTTGCCACTGAATTCCGAATGCTCTCGCGAGAAGAGAACAAAGGCATGCAAATCAAGGTGGATCCACCTGACAGGCTCCCGCAAGTCCGGGGGGATATCGACCGGATCAGGCAGATCATAACTAACCTCATGGGCAACGCTTATAACTATACACAGCCTGGCGGAAAGATCTCCGTCTCTTTCCAGGTGGCGAAGGACCTTGTCCGCATCGCGGTCAAGGATACTGGCGTCGGTATCCCTCCGGAAGAGCAGGATCGCGTTTTTGAGCGGTTCTTCCGGGGTGAGGCGCCGTTGGTTTCATCAGTTGCAGGGACAGGACTTGGATTGTCGATTGTCAAGTATCTTGTATCCCTCCACGGTGGTGAAATTTGGGTCGATAGTACGGGACTTCCAGGGGAAGGAAGTACCTTTTATTTCACGCTCCCAATATATTGATAGGAGGAACGGGAAATTTTTCAAATTTCCCTAAACATTATGGCAAAAATCCTTATCGCAGAAGATGAACGTGATATTCGAGAACTCATCATGTTTACCTTGAGGTTTGCAGGACACGATGTGATTGCAACGGCAAACGGTGAAGAGGCTGTTGAGGCAGCAAAACAGGACATGCCCGAGTTGATCATCATGGATGTGCGGATGCCGAAAATGACCGGCTACCAGGCCTGCGAGGCAATAAAAAAGATCAACGAACTCAAGCATATCCCGGTCGTTTTTCTTTCAGCAAAAGGGCAGGAAGCAGAAATTCGCACAGGGCTGGATGCAGGTGCAGAAGACTACATTCTAAAGCCTTTCAGCCCGGACCAGCTGACAGCAAAGGTAAAAGAGATCCTCAACCAGGTGTGAAGACAACTCGTAATTCCTGATGAGTGCATTGATTGTCGACAACGAGATCGTTCACTACGAGGTGCTCGGACGCGGACGACCCCTCGTTTTTCTGCACGGCTGGGTTGGCTCCTGGCGCGATTGGCTGCCAACCATGCAGGCCGTATCCTCTTCGTACCGGTGTTATGCTGTCGACCTGTGGGGTTATGGCGACACTGCGAAATCGAAGAGCAATTATTCGATCGAAAACCAGGCTGCACTGATCGATACGTTCATGCGCGAATTGGGGATCATCAAGATCGCATTGCTCGGGCACGGTCTTGGTGCAGTCGTAGCTTCCCAGTTTACTGTCCAATACCCGGGTCTCGTCGACAGAGTCTTGCTTGTCGGTTATCCTTATAACCCGGGAGCGGTCAACCAGCGAATTGTCCAATCCACAGCGGATGAGCTCTGCCAATGGCTCCTCAACGGCCTGCCGAATACGGACGGCATCCGGCGCGAAGCTGTAAAAATGGACCTGGACGCCTTGCGACAGACCGTGACCGCGCTGTCGCCAGAGACGTTGCTGGCAAACCTCCACAAGGCACCGCAACCGCGTCTTCTTGTATATGGCGATAACGATCCTGCAATCAACCAGCCTCCGGAAAGCTTCTTACTTAACCTTGGGTTCCAAAGCCATCATATTTTCCTGGAAGATAGCGGTCATTATCCGATGATTGACGACACCAGCAAATTCAGCCGCCTCGTAAAAGATTTCCTGACTCTCGAACCGGAAGAGTCGCCTCGAAATTTGCAGTTGAAAGATGAATGGAAGCGACGTTTCAGGTAAATTTCTCCCGATTTGTCTGCTTAGCCGGGTTATTGTTTTTTGCTGCCTGCACCGGAGTGACTGATACGTCCTCTCAAAATCTGGCTGCTGAAAACTCGATCACACCTACCCCAGCCCCTGGTGAAATACTGGTCGTCCATCCTACTCGATCTCCGTTAGTAACCCAGACAAAAACCCCCGCGCCCATCCAGACTGAAGCTCCAACAGAGACATGGACGGCTATTCCTACCATACCGGTGGGCACACCCATACCGTCCACCGAACCCTGCCCTGGGGGTTCCGGTGCAGTTACGAGCCACAGCCTCGAAACTGAGCTTTCACCTCCGGTTTGGGAATTCCGCATTTACACACCACCTTGCTATGAAACACAAGCAGACCGGTATTACCCGCTTTTAATCCTGATCCACGGTTCGACTTATACAGATTCACATTGGGATGACCTCGGTGCAGATGAAACTGCAGACAAATTGATTCGCACAGGCCAGACGTCGCCGTTCATCATCCTCATGCCGCGTGACCCCTTCTGGATAGATCCGCTGGATGATCCATTCGACGAAGCGCTGATCTTGCATATCCTGCCCTGGGTCGAACAAAATTACCGCACGATCCCGGGCAGAACGTTCAGGGCCATCGGAGGTATATCCAGGGGCGCTTCCTGGGCAATCCACCTTGGTATAAAACACCCGGGCTTATTTGCTGCCGTCGGCGCGCACAGCCTGCCTGTTTTCGTAAAGGATCCGCCACGCCTTAAACGTTGGCTCAATGAAATTTCTCCGGAGGAAATGCCCCGGTTTTACCTGGATATCGGCGACAAGGACCGTTTACTCGACAACGCCCTATGGTTTGAGAACCTGCTTACTTCCATGAACATCCCGCACGAGTGGTACCTGAACAAAGGCCGCCACGACAATGCTTACTGGACCGGGCATCTCGAGAGATATCTGCGCTGGTATACTTCCGGCTGGTAATGCAAAATCCCCCCTTTCTAATATTTCAATCCCTGTTAGAATGATTCTTATGGACCGCGCCAGGAGACTTTTAGCGCCTTGTATTCTATTTACCGCTGCGATTTTACTGTTTATCGTCCCCGCATGCACTCTTCAATCCAGGACGGATGAACCCAGGCTCGACCGCAGCGCCAACTTCACCCAGGCTGCATTGACTCTCGATGCGCAGCTGACACTGGCAGCTGCGGGAGCTTTCCCGACTGCCACGCGTCTCTCGACGCAGGTGGGTACGACCATCCCTGTGATTACGCCCACCAGTCCCGGCGACACAGGGCAACAACCGTCCGATCCGAACGCCGTTTGTGACCGCGGTGAGTTCATCGCCGATGTGTCTATTCCAGATGGGACCTCTTTCGAACCCGGACAAACATTTGTAAAAACCTGGCGGCTGCGCAACAGCGGGTCATGCACCTGGACACCGGACTATTCGGTTGTATTTGATTCCGGAGATGCGATGTCTGGCCCGGCTACGTTCCCCCTGAGCCAAACGAATATCGCACCAGGCCAGGAAGTTGAGATCTCCATCAACCTGACAGCCCCCTCGGAACCAGGAAACTACCGCGGCGACTGGCGGCTGCGCAATCCTGCCGGCCAGGTTTTTGGTTTGGGCAGCCAGGGCACGGCATCTTTCTGGGTGATCATCAATGTTGAAGAAAAGCCCGATCTCTCCGTAGCATTTGCCGATGTACACAATTACGGAGGAGTAAATACCGCGGTCTTCACGCTGGTAAATGCAGGAAGTGCTCAACTCGATTCCGTACAGACCACTATTGAAAACCGCAGCCCAGGTCAAACGATAATCGGGCTGTTTACTCCAAACGGTGCCTGCACGGTTTCGGCTTCAGAGTGCACACCTGGAGGCGGCTCGGTCAGGTCGGGGAATACTGCTTTTTTCGCAGGGGGGCCAGGCGCGAATTCCAGCTCAGGGCAGACGATCGACGCAACATTCACGTTCTGCAGTCAAGAAGATTTGACTGGGACTTGTGTCGTTAAAGCGTTAGAATTTACTATTCCATAACGATTCAATCTGACGAGAAGGGAAAACCAGAAACTCGCGCTTCTATTCGACTGCTTGTAAATACTGGAGGACAATCATATGAAAACATTGAAACGAACGATTTTCAGCCTGGTCATTTTGACCATCCTGGCTGCCTGCGGGGGGTCGCCTTCCGGAACTGATACACCGACTCAACCTGCGCCGACCTTGAACCCAACAGAGATGAATGCTGCGGTCGAAGCGACAGTCTCAGCGGAACTCACGCGAATCGCACTCGAAAATCCACCGACGGAGGCGCCGCCGACCATTACGCCCACGCCGGAGCCAACGCAACCCCCAACAAATGTTCCGTCACCGTCGCCAACAATCTCTGACCTGGCACTGGATGACCAGGCTTTCTTTGTTGAAGACGTTACCATCCCTGACGGTTCGGAAATTGTCGGTGGTACAGAATTCGTCAAGACCTGGCGGTTATTGAACAACGGACTGAACACCTGGACGGTTGAGTATACCTTCGTATTCGTGAACGGCGACCGTATGGAAGGCTTCCCCATCACTCTGGACCGTGAAGTAGTGCCGGGCAGCACGATCGATATCAGCATTCCTATGATCGCACCACTCGAGGGTGGCGTATATGAAGGATTCTGGATGCTGGCAAACGAGGATAACGTCGTCTTTGGGGTCGGTGAGGATGGTAAACAGGCAGTGGTCGTTTCAATCATAGTGATCGAACCCACCGTAACACCAACGGCAACACCTACACGCGCTCCGTCCGCGACACCGACGAGAACACCGACACCTTAACTTTGATCCTTTCGCACACGATAAAAAATGAGGCCCGGCGGCTCGGTTTTTCTCTGGTTGGCATTACCAACGCTGAACCGCCACCTCATTTTTCTTTTTATAAAAACTGGCTGAAAGCAGGATATCACGGCCAGATGCACTACCTTGAGACCGATCGGGCAATATCTCGCCGGTCTGATCCGAGGCGAATCCTGCCGGGATGTAAATCAATCGTTGTACTGGGCATCCATTACGAACCAGCTGATCGACCTGCACTTTCTTCGGAAAACCCAACCGGCCGGCTTGCCTCTTATGCCTGGGGAGATGATTATCATATTGTCTTAAAACCTCGGCTCGAAGCTCTTATAAAATTTATCGAGGAGCAGGTCGGACATCCAGTCGCAAACCGCTGGTATACAGACACCGGTCCGGTACTCGAGCGTGATCTCGCCCAACGGGCCGGATTAGGATGGATCGGTAAGAATACGTGCCTTATTAATCCTAAAGCAGGATCTTACTTTCTCCTCGCCGAGGTCCTTTTAGATCTCGATCTTGAATTCGATGCTCCTTTTGTAACCGATCACTGCGGGACCTGCACAGCCTGTATCGATGCCTGTCCCACGGACTGCATCCTGCCCGATCGCACCCTCGACGCGAATCGCTGCATTTCCTACCTCACGATTGAAAACAAAGGAGCGATAACGCCGGATTTGAGGCCACTGCTAGAAGATTGGGTCTTCGGATGCGATATCTGCCAGGTTGTATGTCCCTGGAACCTTCGCTTCGCTGTCGATGCCGGCGATCCGGCATTTTCCTCGCATTTACAGCTCGCTTTTCCGGACCTGATAACAGAATTAACTCTGACCCCAGAAGTATTCAATGAACAATTTCGAGACCATCCGGTAAAACGCGCAAAGCGCAGGGGGTATTTGCGAAACGTTGCAGTCGCTCTCGGCAATTCCGGATCAAAAAAAGGCGTCCCTGTTCTCATTAAAGCCCTATCGGACCACGAACCGCTTATACGGGCCCATGCAGCATGGGCGCTTGGGAAGATTGGAGGAGAAAACGCATTGCAGGCACTCAAAGAAGCCTTGGAGAAAGAAATAGAAAGGGAAGTTGTTTATGAAATTTTGCAAGCAATCGGGCATCAAGTGAGCTGACGGGAACGGCTGCGCAACCTCTCAGCTGCAGCGCCTGTCCCCCATACCAGTAAAAATACAGTGGTGCTTGTAATGACGATAGCAGCACCAGAGGCGATACCCGCATAAAAGGACAGATAGAGCCCTACCACACCGGAAAACAGGCTGAAACCGATCGCTGCACCCATCATCGACCATAAACGGCGTGTCACGAGGAAGGCGGTCGCGGCCGGCGTGACAAGTAGAGCGACCATTAATGCAATCCCGATCGTTTGCAACGAAACGACAATCGTGATCGCCATAAGGAAAAGAAGCAAGTTTTCCAGCAAACGTGTGCGGAGTCGTAAAGTTGTCGCAAGGACCGGGTCGAATGAAATCACGAGAAATTCCTTATACAAAAGAATAACGGCAATTACAACGATCGCAGCCGTAATTATGGTCAGCAGCAAGTCACTTTCTGATACACCCAAAACGTCGCCAAACAGGAAATGGGCGAGGTCAACCGCGTATGTACGTTCCCGAGAAATTATGGCGATTCCAAGGGCAAACATGCCTGCGAATAGAACGCCTGTTGCCGTGTCTTCCTTGATCTTCGTCCCCCTGCTGATCGCGCCAATTGCCAGAGAAGTTATTCCGGCAGTGACGAGACTCCACCAAAAAACTGCACCTTGCTGGCCACCTCCGGTCACATACCCGATAGCAACGCCGGGCAGAATGGCATGGGCCAGCGCATCTCCGAGGAAGGCCATCCCTTTTAGAACGACATAAGTGCCGATCAGTGCTGAGGCGATCCCGACTACGATTGCAGCGAGCAAACCCCGGACAAAAAAGGGATACGCAAGCGGGGAAAGTATGATTTCATCCATGGCCCATCCCCCTCGTATGGATGATTGTCCCTGGCATCAGGTCAACAGTCATGGCACTTGTCTTCAATCAACATCGTGGAACCGGTTGAATCGATAATCACATGCATATGGTCGCCATAAGCTGCCATCAAGAATTCCGTCGATAATGCGACTTCCGGACTTCCAAAAACGAGGATGCGCTTATTCAGCAGCATTACACGGTCGTACTTCTCAGAAGCCTGCTGCAGGTCGTGAGTGGCCACCATCACCGTAATATTCCGTTCTCGCAGCGTATCCAGGATTTGCAGGATTTTCTCCTGGGAAGGTGTGTCCAACCCGGTCAGCGGCTCGTCCATCAGGATCAGATCCGCTTCCTGCGCGAGCGCCTGGGCGATGAAAACGCGCTGCTGCTGCCCTCCAGAAAGCTCACCGATCTGCCGGTCCTTCAAGCGGTTCAGGTCAACCAGGTCCATGCTGTTCCGAACGAGGTCCCAATCTGACTTCCGTGGCCAACGCAGCATGCCGATTTTTCCGACGCGGCCCATCATGACCACGTCTTCAACAGTCGCAGGAAAGCTCAAATCCACCTGGCTGCGCTGCGGCACGTAAGCAATGCAGATATGACGCCCAGGAATGTGACCGAACACACGCACGTCGCCTTCATAAGCTGAAAGCACACCTGCTATTACCTTGAACAATGTGCTTTTTCCGGCGCCGTTTGGGCCGACAACGGCAATCCGCTCCCCCTGGTTCAGTCGGAAAGACAGCCGGTCGAGCGCAACATTTCCGTTATAACGTGCAGAAAGGTCGGTCACGTCCAGGATGGCTTCGCCCTCCATGTGATCCGCGTCCTTGAAAACCAGGGTCGATTTAATTTTATTGAACATCATTTACCTACCGACCGTTATTGTACTCGCTGAATGATTATTTATCGACCAGGTTCTCTCGGATCGCGGCCGTTAAGGAGGACATCAGGTCGATATAAGTCGAAGCAGGCCCGTCGGTATCACTTAAAGAAGCCGTATACACGGCCACCACTGCCACACCGGCATCGGCGGCAACCGCCTCTGCAAGCGAAGCATTGAACGAGGGGTCGACAAAAATCACAGGTACTTCGGATGCTTTGATCTGGTCGATCAACCGGGCCAGTTCCTGCGCTGACGGCTGGGCGAGAGTGCTGTAGCCGGGCACAACGAACCCAACGATCGTGAATCCATATTTATCTGCAAAATAGGCGAGCGAATCATGGTCGGTGACGAGGAGGCGAGATTCAGATGGAATATCATCGACTTCAGACTGGATCTGGTTATTCAGCTCGCTGAGTGCAGCTATATAAGCCGCGGCGTTCATTTCAAAAACCTGCGCGTTCTCCGGGTCGACCTGTGCAAGTGCTTCTGCAATCCGGGATGTCCAGATGGCAACATTCTCCGGGTCCATCCACACATGTGGGTCTGATCCCTCGCTGCCTTCATGCTCGCTATGTACATCATCGTCAGGATCCAGGCGAATCAGTTGAAGGCCATCTGACAGGTTGATCACCACCGGAGCACTTTCGCTGTTCGGAACGAGATCGAGGACAAAATTGTCGAGACCGGCTCCATTCATAAAGATGATTTCCGCTTCGGAAATAGCCCGCGCCTCGCGAGGAGACGGGTCAAATCGATGCGGATCTGATCCGGACGGTAACAGCGTCGTGATGTTAACTTTCTCGCCTGAGACATTTTCGATGACATCTGCGATAATCGTCGTCGTGGCCACGACGTTCAATTTCTTGCTGCTCGTTTCGCCGGAATCAAGATTTCCACTGCATCCGGCAATAATCGTTAAAACAATTAACCCAAAAATGTGGTTACGTAATCCTTTTTTCATAAACCCGACGTCTATCTCCATTCATCATCCTGCCAACCATGTTGTCCCCGCAGGGGTACAAAAGCCACCGGAACGAGTGTCCGTGTTACCAGGCGTTGTTTTTTCTTCAAGACCAGCTTCAACATTTGGCCGCGTTCGCCCCCGACAGGCGCAATGAGACGACCACCCTCCGTTAATTGTCTTATCAGAGCAGGAGGCACTTCGGGGGCCGCAGCTGTCAACAATATCGCTTCAAAAGGAGCGAATTCCGGCAAACCGAGAGAGCCGTCGCCAACGAAAACCCGTACATTCTCAATCTGACAGGCTGTAAGCGCCTTTCTCGCCCCATCAGCCAGGTTCGCATATTGCTCAACCGAATACACTTCTTTCGCAAGACATCCCAGGATCGCGGCCTGGTAACCTGAACCGGTGCCAATTTCGAGCACTTTTTCATCGCCTGCGAGCTGGAGGAGCTGTGACATCAGTCCGACGATATACGGCTGCGAGATTGTCTGACCATGACCGATCGGAAGCGGCCCGTCGGAATAAGCACGTCGTTGAAATTCAAGCGGAACGAACAAATGTCTCGGGACCCGCCCCATAGCATCCAGCACGCGCGGTTCAGATATGTTGCGAGCGATGAGCTGCTCCTGAACCATCCTGTGTCGCGCCTTTCGAATGTTTTCTTGTTCAGCCATCTCGTCCTCGCTCTAATAATTCTTTGTAGATGCGCGAGGCGATCTGACGGTCGATCTTTCCCATCGGATAATCTTTCAGGTCCTTCGGCGCTATCCAGCGGATAGCAGCCACGCCATTTTGTTGCATTTCCTGCCCGGCCGGATCGAGGGTGCATTCGAATGCATGCAAGGTGACTTTAAAATGAGTGTATGCGTGCCTGTAAACCCCAAAGGCCTGTCCAACGCTGATCCGCACACCCAACTCCTCGCAGATCTCGCGTTCGAGGCAGCTCGATAAATCTTCGCCTTCCTCGAGTTTTCCACCAGGAAATTCCCACATCCCGCCAAGGAGTCCTTCCTGTGGCCTCTGCGTGATCAGGACAAGCCCTTTCTGCCTAATTATTGCAGCTGTTACCGTGATATGCGGTGTCTTCATCCTCGGCTTCAATACTGGAAGTTCAGCCTGGATGCCAAGTCTATACGCTTCACACACAGCCTGGACCGGGCAATCATCGCAAGTAGGGTTGCGCGGCAGGCACACCAGTGCGCCCAATTCCATTAATGCTTGATTGTAATCCCGCGCCTTTCCGGAAGGAAGGTGATCAGCCGCCAGTTCCCAAATCATTTCAGACCCTTCAGGTTTATCGACCGGAACTTCAACATTGAATACGCGCGATAATACACGACGGACGTTCCCATCTACGACCGGTTCGTCCTGTCCAAAGGCAAGTGAAGCAATAGCACCGGCAGTGTATGGGCCAATACCCGGCAGTTTTTTCAGCAACTTAACATCGGCGGGTAGATTGCCATTGAATTCTTCTACAATCTTTTGAGCGGCCTTATGAAGGTTTCGCGC
>JBFGQG010000037.1:0-14334 GCA_041564295.1 Anaerolineales bacterium
ACAGGAGGTGTGCTGTCCGGCATCCTTTTGGCGACATTATCGTATAACTACCTGTCGAATACAGCAGGCGCATCTTCGATCGGTACGCTTATTTTGAACTCAATGACCGCCCTTCCGGATCGCGGCAGGCCTTCCTTCGGCATCCTCAGCATATTTTTGCTCTGCTGGATTGCAGCCTCAGTGGTTGCATCAACGGAATGGTCCCAGAAGAACGGTACCGGAACCCGCTATGTATTGCTGGCATCCGCCGGTATCGCTGCCGGCATCTGGGTCATATTCTCTTTTCTGCATGCAGGCGCCCTGATCGGGATTGTCCGCTCCGCTTCGTCGCAGGTTACAAATGCAGGGTCGATCGACCCTGTCATGCGCCAGGTAGGAACCATCGAGGGACTCCTTTCACGTTATTATGTGTATATATTGATTCTCCTCCTAGCAGGTGCTCGCTCAATCTCTGGGACGAATATACAGTCGGCAAAACCGTCTGCGCAGCCGACGAGGAGCTACCTGTTCGCAGGTGCTGTCGCTGTGTCCGTCATATTTTTTTCGTCCACAACAAACCTGCGCACGATCCAGGCGGATATGACTTTTAAGGTCGCAGATACATTCATCCGCGGAAACAATCCTGAGAATTGGCGTGCGGCAGTTGAAATCTACAAGCGCGCCATCCGATATGTTCCACAACAAGATCATTATTATCTTTTCCTGGGACGTGGATATCTCGAACTTACGCGCTTGATTTTCGGAGATTCGCCTCAGGAAGCCCAGGACCTGCTCCGCCAGGCCGAGATCGACCTGAAACGAGCCCAACAGATCAATCCTTTAAACACAGACCATACCGCAAACATTGCCCGGCTATACCGGTTCTGGTCGGACATTCCCGGATCGGACACTGGATCGCTGCTACTGGAAGTCGAATCGTATTATCGTCGCGCACTCGTATTGAGCCCTTACAACTCCGGGATCTGGAATGAATACGCGACCTTCTATCTGCAGAAACTGGACGACCCTGAAACCGGCCTGGCGATCCTCACACATTCGCTTGAGATCGACCCGTTCAACGACGCGACCTATGCAATTTTGGGCGATTTTTATTCGAGCCGGGCAGACGGCGCAACGGACGAAGTCATGGTCCGTGACTCGGTCGATCTGGCAGCAGCTTATTACCGGGAAGCAATTGAACGATCGCGGAACCGTGATGCACGATATCGTTATGCAGCCGCATTGGGCAGCATGTACATGAATATCGAGGAACTGGACAACGCCCTGGACGCGTTTTTCATCGCGTATGACAACGCGTCAACCGGCCAACTCTGGCAAATCGAAGATACGATTGCTAAGGTCTATGCACAGATGGAAGAGTATGAATCTGCGGTGGAGTATGCACATCTCGCCCATTCGCATGCACCAGAGGAACAAAAAGAAATCCAGCTTCAGCTCCTGGATTACATCCTCTCTCTTCAGAATGCACCCTGACAATTTTGGAGCGACCTGGCCATGCCGTTGATTACCTCCGCTGTCGCCTTCCTGGTCAGCCTGGGCGTGATGCCGGTTGCCCGGCGCATCGGGATCCGGCTGAATTGGGTCTCAATGCCGCGCGCCGATCGATGGAACCGGGGCAAGGTGCCCGTTCTGGGCGGAGTCGGCATTTTCTTGAGCATCGCCTTCTCAATCGCCATTTTCGGTGCTGATGCAGCCTCCAGGCATCCTGGCATTCTCACTGGTGCTGTCTTGATGTTTGCCATTGGACTATGGGACGACGCGCGTGAACTTTCCCCCCCGGTCAAATTGACGAGCCAGATCATGGTCGCTGTGCTGGTCGTATTTTCCGGCTACCGCACCGGTTTCTTTGACAGCGAACTGTTGAACGTGCTGGTGACCGTCGCCTGGCTGGTCGGTATTACAAACGCTCTGAACTTACTCGACAACATGGACGGGCTGGCCGGGGGAATTTCACTGATTGCCGCGATTTTCCTGGCGGTATTTTTCCAGCAGAATCAGGCTGATGCAGAATTACTCGTGATCGTAATGGCGCTTTGCGGCAGCCTGGCCGGCTTTTTGATCTTCAATTTTCCACCCGCGCGGATCTTTCTGGGCGACAGCGGCAGTCTCCTGGTGGGTTTCAGCCTGGCTTCCGTTGCCATTGCGCGCACGCCGCAAGCCTCGAACGTCTTCGCCGTTCTCGGTGTGCCGGCACTCCTGTTCGCCCTCCCGATCCTGGATACGACTTTCGTCGCCATAACGCGCCTGATGCGCGGTCAATCACCGGCGCACGGTGGACGAGACCACACTTCACACCGCCTCGTCGCGTTCGGTCTGACCGAGCGGCAGACCGTGCTTCTCCTTTACGGCATCGCAATCCTGTCCGGTGCGGCAGGCGCGCTGCTCGAATCCTTCGACTACACGCTTAGCCTGGTACTGATTCCGATCCTGCTCGTCAGTTTCTCGATCCTGGCGGCGTACCTCAGCCGCCTGAAAGTGGTCGATTCTTCCCCCAGGCAGGGTCCAATCACCAATTTGCTCCAGCAGCTTGCATACCGCCGGCGTTTATTCGAGATCGCCCTCGACTTTTTCCTTGTCAGCATAGCCTATTACCTGGCTGTTTTTACAAGGAACGGGTTTGTAATGACCGAATCCGATTTAGACGGCGTGATCCGGAACCTGCCGGTTGCAGTCGGGTCGGCATACGCGATTTTTTTCTTTTCCGGCATTTATAAAGGCATGTGGGGATTCATCAATACGCGAGAGCTATTACGGCTCGCCGTTTCCGTCGCCGCGGTGGTTGCCCTGAACGCATTCCTTACCTGGCTCCTTTTTTCAAGCAGTTCCGTATCCTTCGGTTTACAGTTTTTGCTGGCGGTATTTCTTTTTATCGCAATGGCCGGTACACGCTCATCATTTAAATTGCTTGATTCACTTTTCTATCAACCGGTCGATATGAATAAAAAGGAGACCGCACGAGCCCTGGTCTATAACGCCGGTGATCATGTCGAGCTTGCGCTGCGTTGGCTGGAAACGAATCGCGAAAATTCCATCCGGATCGTTGGGTATCTGGACGATGACCCCTTCAAAGTCGGCAGAAGAATACATAATGTGGAAGTTCTCGGAGGTCCGCACGAAACGGCGCAGATTATTCGTGATACTGGTGCGGACAGCGTCATCATCGTCCCTGGTGAAATCTCAGATGCGGCCCTCGCATTATTGAAGACTGCCTGTGAGAACACCGGCACGAAGTTGTATAAATTGCAGGTCAATCTATATGAGATCTAGGCCTTGAAAACGCTCACAGAGGCGTTCGATCCCGGAGATCAACGTTGAATCAGCATGAGAAAATGCATGATCGGCGAAATAAATTTGACCGCGACGGGAAAATGCGCTTTTGGGACAACCATCGACTGTGCCGCGCCAGGGTTCTGTGCCCCGGCGGCCTGGCTGGCCACCGGCTCAAACCATACATTCCCAAACTTCCAATCATCCATCGTCGCATTACCTGCGTATACAGTAATGACAATTTCCTGGGAATCTCCCGGCTCGAGCCTGAAGCCTGCCGGGACGACGCTGATCCAGCCCCCCTGGAGGGCCTCTGTCGATACCGACCAATCGACCGCAAAAGGCAGGGCAGAGGTGACCGTCCTCGTAAACGTACAGGCAAACCTGCAGATCGAATCCACCAGGCCCGGGACGTTCAAGGTTCTGGGATTCCCACCAAGAAAAGGATTCGCTGCTGAAAAATTCGACCCGGTTTCTTTCAAAACAAAGCCGGTCCTGGCGGCTGCACCTACATCTACACGCCCTGCACCGGCATCAAAAGGTGTCGCAGGCGTCACGCCATCTTGAAGCCTAAGCCGATCGGGCGGTACGCTCGTTATTTGAAGGGCAGAGCGGACCATATCCGGTGTCCAGGAGGGATTCAAACTGACCAGCAGGGCCGCAGCGCCGGCGGCGTGCGGACTTGCCATTGAAGTCCCGCTCATGAACCTGAATTCAGGGTCGGTGGTACCGCATGTTCCAAAATTAACATCACAATCCGCTGCCCAGATGTCCACACCTGGCGCTGCCAGGCCAGGTGAGAGGATATCGTATGAACTTGGTCCACGCGAACTGAAATCCGCAATGATATCGCCGTTTGAGGCATCGATGTTGGCTGTAAAACCGGAAATTGTCGCAGTTAGCGCAGGGGTGCCTTCCGGACCGGTCAGACTTGCAGCCAACCAGCTACGCAGGGCGTCTCCGGCCGCGTCGCCGATGTGGACTGCCGGGAGAACGTGTGCATCTGCGTTGATCGACTCGCCGTTCTCGTCCTGGTTTGCAAGGACCATCCCGCCAGCGCCGCCTGCGAGAACATTTGAGCCTTTCTGGATGCGCCCGTTCACACCACGATCACAAACCACGATTTCTCCGGCCTTAAATGTCCCTGCCGGGAAGGGCACCAGGCATAAAGGATTTCCGAAGGCTTCGGCGTGAACGATCGGGGCAGGCCCGTATCCGGCAGTAACTCCAGCGCCGGCCAGGTCCGGCATAGGCGCCCCCCCTGTCAGGTTAATCAGGCTGTTCATAAAGACACGGTTGTGAGTTGAGGCCGCTGTTGAAATGACCCAGGGTGAAGAATGGGCTGCGGTTCTGGCCGTCGGCCCGGAATTCCCCGCTGAAGTCACAACAACGATACCTGCGTTAAACGCGTTGAGAAAAGCCTGTTCTTGAAGATCCAGCCAGGGTTCGTCCGAACCGGAAATCGAGTAATTGATCACGTCGACACCATCTATAATCGCCTGGTTGGTCGCAGCCAGGAGCGCAGATGCCGGACACGTGGTCGTGCAAACGTCGTAAGCGATGATATTGGCGTGAGGCGCAACGCCGGAGATCGTATTCGTAATGGTCGTCGTAGGGGCAGCGATCACACTGGAGACGACGTTCCCGGCAGCGGTGCTTGCCGTGTGGGAGCCGTGACCGTGAGAGTCTTCCGGCGTGTAGAATTCAGTCACATACGACCAAGCACCAATCAGCTTGTCGTTGCACGGGAATGATGGCTGGTATTTTGCATTTGAGGGGTTGCATACACCTACATAGACACCGGCGCCAAACGGATTGGTATGGTTGTACCCATCCCCACCTACATCGGCAAAGGATGGGTGGTCGGCATTAATCCCGGTGTCGAACATACCGATAATGACGCCTTCTCCGCGCGTTCCTACCCCGGTGGACGTGTCTCCCGTATAAACCGACTGGGCCCCTATCCAGGCCGGACCGGCATCAGTATCAAGCTCGTATTCGACATCCTCCTCGACCAGTATCACGCCCGGCAAGGTTGCGACGACACGAGCTTCCTCTTGGGTCAGAAGTGCAGCGAACCCATTCGCTGCGTATGTGAACGAAAACGCAATCCCCACCCTCCGTCCGATAGCTTTTTCTATCTTTTCAAGGACGTCGCCTTGACTGTCCACAAGGTATTCGTGATATGCCAGACTGGAAGGAGAGGCGGCATCGAAAGTGCCATGGCCTGGATTCTCATTGGCCGCATCAAAACCCTGGATTCCACCGGTATATGCGGCTACCGGGGGATCGGAAAGCTGTACGAGATATAGTCGCCCAACTTCCTGCGCGGAATTACTTTCGGTTGTGAGACCGGATATGTTCGTAACGGAGGGGGATATAGCAGCTGCGTTTGCAGCCGAAAGCGACATTAAAGCCACTGCCGTCGCCAGGCAGATGATACGATGATAACTAGCCATTATGCCCTTTATAAGAAAACAGGATGATAAATACCAGTACCTGCATTAACGACCGAAAATAAATAAATAATAGACCTTAAGCCTTATGAAATATTATACAGAGATTTAGATCGAAATCATTACAAACATATGCCTGTTACGTCTCTGACATTCGAAGGCTGAAAGCACCTTCATTGACTTCATATCCGCCTTCCATTAGAATTTCATTTCAATTACCATGTCTCTCGCAATTTAGGTGACATGAGAGAATAGATACTTGTTGGCGAAGCAGGAAACCTGGCTTCGCAATTTTTTTACACCCTGTCGGAGGACCGATGTTAATCGTTATGAATTCAGACGCGACCCAGACGGACATAAGCAGCGTCATCGAGCGCGCGGAAGCGCTCGGACTGACAACGCATCTTGTCCGGGGCGTCGAACGAACTGCAATCGGTCTGACCGGTAACCTGCAGTCCGTGATGCGCGACCAGTTCGTCCACCTGCACGGGGTTATGGACGTGATGCCGATCAGCAAGCCGTACAAATTGGCCTCACGTGAGTTCAATCCGCAAGACACAGTTTTTGAGTTGGGCGGTGTTCGGGTCGGCAGCGATGAGATATTCGTTATCGCCGGTCCCTGTTCGGTCGAGAGCCGCGCCCAACTGCTTGAGACGGCCCATGCAGTTCACGAAGCGGGCGCCCATGCACTGCGCGGCGGCGCCTTCAAACCTCGCACATCGCCATATTCTTTCCAGGGTCTTGGTGAAGAAGGTCTTCAGATCCTGGCGGAAGCCCGCACACTGACCGGAATGCCTGTTGTGACAGAAGTGATGGAGCCGGACAAGGTCGAACTGATGACCCGTTATGCAGACGTTCTGCAGATCGGCGCCAGGAACATGCAAAACTTTCCACTTCTCCACGCCGTTGGGGAAAGCCAGTTTCCGGTCCTGCTGAAACGCGGGATCAGCGCTACCGTTGACGAATTGTTGATGGCTGCCGAATACCTGCTTTCGCACGGGAACCGCAGGGTGATCCTTTGCGAACGCGGCATTCGCTCCTACGAGACTTCAACGCGCAACACAACCGATATCAACGCCATTCCGGTGATGCGCGGCCGTACGCACCTGCCGATCTTTCTTGACCCCAGTCACTCCACCGGACATTGGGAATTCGTGGCACCGATCGCCCGAGCCGGAATCGCGGCCGGCGCAGACGGTCTCATCATCGAGGTTCACCCATCCCCGGCCGACGCGCTTTCGGACGGTGGGCAGTCTTTGAAGCCTGAACGGTTTGCCGAGCTCGTGCGCCAGGTCAAAGCCATCGCGGAAGCCGTCGGCCGGACGGTTCCATCAAAAAGCCCTCAATCCACATTAGAATAAGCACGAATGAATATGCTTAAGATTTCTCCTTCTGCCCCGCTCAAAGGGACTGTTGTTCTTACCGGTGACAAATCGCTTTCGCATCGTGCAGCGCTATTCGCCGCCCTCGTGACCGGCGAATCGCGTATCGAAAATTTCCTCGATGCAGGCGTTACGCGCAGCATGCTTAACGCACTTGAAAAAATCGGCGTTTCCTGGTCGCTTGATGAAGATGTGCTCACAGTACATGGAAAAGGTCTCGCGGGGTTGACTTCTCCGGCATCTCCAATTAACTGCGGGAATTCTGCGACGACAATGCGGCTGCTCGCCGGCGTGTGCGCAGCATCAGGTTTGTCCGTTGTCCTGGATGGCTCCGACGGTCTCCGTTCACGCCCAATGAACCGCATAGTTTTACCCTTAAAAAAAATGGGGGCGACGATTAATGCTGTGAATGGGCAGGCACCGTTGGTGTTTTCCGGCAGATCCACATCGACGTTATCCTCGGCAAGTTTCAACCTGGAAGTTGCGAGCGCGCAGGTCAAGACCTGTCTTCTTCTGGCAGGCCTGGCAGCGGACGGACCTGTTCGCATCATTGAGCCTGGGCCATCCCGTGACCATTCCGAACGCATGCTGGCTGCTATGGGCGCGCGCCTAGAGAAAAACGTCCTTCAGGAATTCGGACATCCAGCGAAGTTTGAAACAATCCTGCATCCCGGGAATGAATTAAACCCCATTCGAATGAAGTTGCCGGGTGATTTCTCTTCTGCAGCATTCTTGATTACAGCGGCTTTGATCACGCCGGGGTCAGAACTGACTATACGGAATGTCGGGTTGAACCCGACCCGGACAGGGCTGCTGGACGCTTTCATGGCTATGGGCGCGCACATCGACGTAGATGACAAAGGCGAACAAAACGGTGAGCCCTATGGAGACATTCACGTGCAGTACAGCCAGCTGCGCGGGATTTCCGTCAGAGGTCCGCTCGTAGTGCGGATGATCGATGAATTTCCGACATTCGCCGTCGCAGCTGCACTGGCGGAAGGAGAAACGGTCGTGCATGATGCAGGAGAACTCCGGCTAAAAGAATCCGACCGTATACACAGCATTTGCAAGCAACTAAAGGCGATTGGTATTAATATCAAAGAGCATGACGACGGTTTTCATTTACCGGGAAACGCCTCACCGGTAGGAGGCATCGTGGAACCTCAGGGCGATCACCGCATCGCAATGGCGCTCGCCTGCGCGGGCCTGGTCTCGAGCAGCCCGATCCAGATCAACAACTCCAAAATCATCCACGAATCCTTTCCTGAATTTATCCCAACCCTAATCGGTCTCGGCGCCACAATTGGATGATCCAATATGCCGGAAGAGATGCGCCGTTTCGTATTCGGATTGATCGGCTACCCGCTTGGACATTCGAAATCTCCACTGCTGCACGATACCGCGTTCAGAGAAACCGGGCTTGATGGTGAATACAGACTATTCCCTGTCCCGCCTCTGCCCGAAGGCATGGCTTCACTGGTCTCGCTTCTTGAGAAGATGCGGTCAGGTGAGATCCATGGGCTCAATGTGACGATCCCGCATAAACAGACCGTCATCCCCCACCTCAACCGTCTCTCGGATGCCGCTGCTTCGATCGGTGCGGTCAACACCATCGCGTTCAAGGACGGGATGCTCACAGGCGACAATACGGATGCGGAAGGCTTCCGCTCTGATTACCAGCGTCGCTTTGCCCTGTCGCCATCACGTGCGCTGGTTCTTGGTGCAGGGGGCAGTGCAAGGGCCGTCGTACATGTCCTTAAAAAAGACGGGTGGAGAATATGCATTGCTGCCCGGCGCAAAGCACAGGCCGCACAGCTTCATCCGGAGAAGATCATCGGCCTGCCGCTGGACCCGGATTCTGTCAAACATTTCGATCCAGGATTGATCGTTAATACAACGCCATTAGGAATGTCTCCACACGTCGATACAAGCCCGTGGCCAGAGAATCACGCATTCCCGCCCGGCGCCTGTATTTACGACCTGGTGTACAATCCGAAAAGTACCCGATTCTTAACCCAGGCTCGAGCAAACGGCCTTCGCACTGCCGGCGGCCTCGGCATGTTGATCGAACAGGCAGCCCTGGCCTTCGAGATCTGGACTGGACGCCGTCCTCCTCTTGATATGTTGGAAGCGGCCCTGGGATGAAAATAAATACGTGTTTACAACGAACCTGAGATTGCTGACGGCCGGAGAATCACACGGCCCTGAATTGATTGCCTTCCTTGAAGGCATGCCTGCCGGGCTCCCCCTTCACCCAGAGGTGATCAACCCGTACCTTTATCGCCGGCAGCGGGGATATGGCGCCGGCGCACGGATGAAAATTGAACATGATGAAGTTGAGATTGTCAGCGGAATCATGAACGGGATCACCACAGGTGGACCGATTGCGATGCGGATTATCAATGCTGACCATGAAAAATGGCGCGGAAAAGCTGTAACGCCGTTGACGGCGCCGCGACCCGGTCATGTCGATCTCGTGGCTGCAATCAAGTACGGCTACGACGATCTGCGCCCGGGTCTGGAGCGAGCCTCGGCGCGCGAAACAGCAGCCAGGGTGGCTGCTGGTTCTATCTGTGCCCATTTTTTAAGTCAATTTGGGGTTGTGATCGGCGGCTATGTCACGCAGATTGGAAACGTTTCGACCGACTTCCATGCTTTATCCTACGAAGAACGATTTTCAGCCGCTGAAGAAAGCGAAGTGCGCTGCCCGGACCCGGCATCAAGCGATCTTATGGTGGAAGCCATTCGGAAAGCAATCTTTGACCGGGATACACTCGGTGGAATTATCGAAATTGCAGCGCTGCACCTGCCGCCAGGACTTGGTTCACATGTGCATTGGGACCGCCGCCTGGAGGCGCGAATCGGCGGCGCGGTCTTGAGCGTCCAGGCAATGAAGGGTGTTGAATTCGGAGAAGCCTTTGAGAACACCGCCCTCCCGGGAACACAGGCGCATGACGCGATCCGGCTCGAAGGCAGTCGGATCATCCGTCCTACAAACCGGGCCGGCGGCGTGGAAGGCGGCATTACGAACGGAGAACCGCTTGTCGTCCGGGCTGCAATGAAACCTATCGCAACCACGCTCACACCACAGCAGACGGTTGACCTGGCGAGCGGCGAAGAAAAGCCAACCACCTACGAGCGATCCGATTTCTGCCCGGTACCCCGGGCTGTACCGATCCTGGAAACGGTGATCGCACACATCCTGGCAGATGCGTTACTGGACAAAGTCGGGGGAGACTCCCTGGAAGAAATCCAGCCGCGGGTCGCTGCCCTTCGTAAAGCCTCTCTGGAAGACCTCCGACAAAAGGGGAATCCGACTGTTTTTTGGGACTGACCGGGTTGGATATCGATGGAACACTTCTACCTGTACGGCCCGTCCGGTGTCGGGAAATCTGCCTCCGGTAGAATCCTGGCGGATTCCCTGGACTACGATTTCTACGACCTGGACCTCGAAATAGAGTCGCGCGCCGGGATGCCTGTCGATGCAATCTTTGACCTCTACGGTGAAGCACATTTCCGCGAGGTCGAGACGCAAATGCTTGCAGAGGTCGCAGGCAATTCCCAACCGTCCGTGATTGCGCTTGGCGGCGGCACATTGTTGAAAGAAGAAAACCTGGCGCTTTCAAAATCTACAGGCCGGGTCCTCGTTCTGCGCGCGGAACTATCGACCCTCCTCGGAAGGTTGGAATCCAGTAAGACGGCCAGACCCCTCCTGAAAGGAGACCCGGCAGAATCGCTGCGCGCATACCTGGCGGACCGCCAGGCTCATTATGATTCTTTTGAACGCCAATTGCAGACCGATACGCTCTCCACAAAAGAGATAGCCTGGACCGCTCAAAAAATTTTCGGTGCGTTCAGGCTAAAGCAAATGGGAAGGCCCTATGACGTCCGTGTACTGCGCGGCGGTCTGTCTGAGATTGGTATGATGCTGAAAGAGCGCGGGCGTCATGGATCGGCCATTGTGGTGGCAGACGTGAACACGGAGATTTACGGGGAAAAGGTCACAGAAGCGCTTCGCAAAGCCGGATTTTCAGCTTCCTGCATGGTCATTCCGGCAGGTGAAACACACAAGACAGTCGACACAGTGCGTCAACTTTGGTCCGCATTCCTGGAGCACGGCCTGGATCGAGGCAGCACGTGTGTGGCTGTCGGCGGTGGCGTCGTCGGTGACCTGGCCGGCTTCGCCGCTGCGACATATCTGCGGGGTATTGACTGGGTCTCAGTTCCGACCACGCTACTCGCGATGGTGGACGCGAGCATCGGTGGAAAGACAGGCGCAGACCTGCCGGAAGGGAAAAATCTCGTAGGCGCTTTCCACGCTCCCGCGCTGGTTTTTATTGATCCCGAACTTCTGGCAACGCTGCCGGCTCGCGAACTGCGAGCAGGGATGGCAGAAGTCGTCAAAGCGGCGGTCATCGCAGATCCTTTGCTTTTCGAAAAATGTCTAACCTGGGATTATAAGGACGATCTATCTGAAATCATCCCCGCTGCAGCGGCAGTGAAGATCGGTATCATCGAATCGGATCCTTTTGAACAGGGCGAGAGAGCGCTGTTAAATTTCGGGCACACGATCGGGCACGCCGTAGAACATGCATCCGGATTCGAGCTTCTACACGGGGAAGCCATTGCAATCGGCATGCACCTCGAATCGAAGCTCTCTGTAAACCTGGGGATCGCAAAAGAGGCAACACAGAAAGTAATTGGAGAATGTCTTCACCGGCTCGGTCTTCCAGGTGAGATCCCGGACGGCCTTTCACGCCGGCAAATTATTGCAACGATGCAGTTAGACAAGAAAAAGTCGGGGGGTGAACTTGTCTTCGCACTGCCGGAACGTGTTGGAGCAGCCAGGCTGATTCAAGTGCCCCGCAGGGATTACGCGGCATTATTCAAATAGCTCACTAATTCGGGGGAAAGAGGTCTACATGGCTAAAAACCAGCCAAAATTAATTGCCAGGGCAGTTATCGGGCTGCTTTTTTATTTCCTCCTGACGCCTGCTGCATTATTTTTATTCGCCGGAACGATTGAATGGCCGGAGGCCTGGATTTTTACGATTCTGGGTTTCGCATCCGCCGTAAGCAGCCGGCTGGCTGCACTGGTTAAATTCCCGGACCTGCTTGAAGAGCGCGGGCGATTTACACGTCTGGAGAATGTTCCATCGTGGGACAGATGGCTCGTAGGCGTGGTCGCATTATATGGACCTTTTGCAGTTGTGATCGTCGCCGGGCTTGACCACCGGTTTCGGTGGAGTCCGGAAATCATCCTCCCGCTCCGGATCACAGCCGGTCTATTCATTGCTGCGGGCTATGCAATGGCAGTGTGGGCGATGGTCTCGAACCGGTTTTTCTCAGCAGTTGCCCGCATCCAGGAAGGGCGTGGACATTTCGTAGTAGATACGGGACCCTACCGCATAATCCGTCACCCGGCATACGCGGGTGCCTTAGCCGCCGGTCTTGCGCTCCCAATCTTCCTCAACGCTTTATGGGCATTTGTCCCTACTTTGTTGACCTGCAGCGCTGTCGTGCTAAGAACTTACCTTGAAGACCAGTTGCTGAAACATGGATTGACCGGTTATACGGAATATGCCAGGCGAATTCGACACCGCCTGGTGCCCGGGATCTGGTGACAGCTCCAGATCCGGGCTTATCAACCAGATCAAGTACAATAAGGGACAAGGAATCCCGCTTTTCAAATTCGGTTCTTCGAGCCAACAAATAGAGGTGTTTATGGCTGAATTGAAAACCCAACGAAACAATCAAAGTGTTGATGCATTCCTTGATGGAATTGATGATGAGCGGAAACGACACGACAGCCGCGAAATATTGGCTTTAATGCAGCGCGTGACCGGCGAAAAACCGGTAATGTGGGGGGACAGTATCATCGGATTCGGTTCCTACCGGTATAAATATGCCAGCGGCAGACAGGCCGAATGGTTTCTGACTGGATTTTCTCCCCGGAAACAAAATCTGACCCTCTATATCATGTCCGGATTTGAGGACTATGAAAAATTACTGGACAAACTCGGGAAGTACAAGACAGGGAAATCCTGTCTGTACATCAATAAAATGGATGAGGTCGATCAGGGCGTGCTTGAAAAACTGGTGCAGGCGTCTGTAGTCCACATGAAGGAAACGAACGAAACTGAATGACCGCCATCCTCGTCTTGCACGGACCGAATTTGAATCTCCTCGGAGCGCGAGAACCGGAAGTTTATGGTTCAATGATGCTTGCGGAGATCGACGAGAAACTTATTGAAATCGGCAAATCCAGGGGAGTGGAAGTGCGCACTTTTCAGAGCAACCACGAAGGTGCGCTGATTGATGCATTGCATGATGCCCGGAAATGGGCGTCAGGCGTGGTATTCAACCCGGGCGGCTATACGCATACGTCAATTGCCCTGCGCGATGCGATTTCCGCGATCGGAATCCCGGTCGTTGAAGTCCACATCTCGAATGTTTACAACCGCGAATCCTTCCGCCAATCCTCGCTGCTGTCCCCTGTGTGCCTCGGCAAGGTCACCGGATTCGGATGGCGGTCCTACGTATTGGGAATGCGTGGGTTAATCGAACATATCGGGTCGTAACCCGCACTTTCTGACCTGATTTTCCAGCGCCTGGCTGAAATGACAGCCACTTTGGATAGAGCAAACAAAAAACCTCGCAGTTTTGCGAGGTTTTTTGTTCCGCAGGAGTTTATTTCGCTCGCTGCAAATTTTAATCTTCTTTGTAATTCGAGAGCGTGCGGGAAAAAATGTCCTCCAGGTCCTGGTTGCCGCTCTTGTTCTGCTTTTTACGGGAACCGGACTTCCCTCGGGACTTTTCCATGGCAGCACGGAGTGCAAATTCCATCGCGTTCGGGATGGGGGTGTTGTCACTGGCTTCGTCAACGTCGTTATTGATCTCGTTCAGAAGCGCTTCCGGACGGTCGACCAATGCTTTCATGCTGAGCTTGATCTGTCGTTTCTTCCGATCGACATCGAGAACCATTGCCTCGATCACATCTCCGACTTTTACAACCTCTTCCGGGGTGCGGACGAAGTCATGGCTCATTTCCGAGACGTGGACCAGGCCAGGGCGTTCGGCGCCGATTTCAACGAATGCGCCAAATTTTTCGATCTTCACGACTGAGCCGCTGATCTTCATGCCTTTCTTGATCTCGCGCCATTCTAATGCAAGCGGTTCTGAGGTAGTCAGCTCGATATAGTCTTTTCCGGGGCCGGCTTTTCGGACCC
>JBFGQG010000038.1:0-14169 GCA_041564295.1 Anaerolineales bacterium
CAATCCTTCCCAAAGATTTAAAACCTCCATTTGATCGGCTTTCGCCAGATGTCGGATTGTCGGATATCGCTTCATCCAGCGTTCGAAATACGGCAGGACCGTGTCCACGCGCGTCTGCTGAAGCATGATTTCCGAAACCCAGATTGCGTAGGGTTCCGGATGGTCTCGCCAGGGAAGTTCGCGCCTGTGTTTTGCATACCAGGCCAGCAAGGTTTCAGAGAAATTCGATCGATCAATTGGTCCCATAGCAATATTTTCTAGCCTGAAGTTGGCCGGCAGGATGATTGTATAATACCTGATAGACACCTAATTCGAACAGCGCTAAGGAGAATAAGATGTACACGACCGACATGTACGAAGGTATGCTCGCGGAGACGATCACATTTCCGGGTGCGAATAATCATTTGATCAACGCCTATTTCGCCCGTCCTATCGGCCCCGGACCATATCCGGGGATGGTCATCATTCACCATATGCCCGGGTGGGATGAGTGGTACCGTGAAGCAACCAGAAAATTCGCTCATCAAGGTTACATGTCAATTTCGCCAAACCTGTATTTTCGTGCCGGGCACGGTACACCGGAGGATGTTGCAGCGAAAGTTAGATCCGCCGGTGGTGTGCCGGATGAACAAGCTGTGGGTGATATCGCCGGCGCGATGCACTACCTGCGCAGCCTCCCTAACTTGAACGGAAAAGTGGGCGTTTTCGGCACCTGTTCCGGCGGGCGACATGCTTACCTAGCAGCCTGCAGGGTAAAAGGATTTGACGCCGTCATTGACTGCTGGGGCGGTAACGTCGTGATGCCGCCGGAAGCGCTTTCAGCGAATTTCCCCGTCTCTCCTGTTGACTATACGCAAGACCTATCCTGCCCCTTACTCGGCCTTTTCGGCGAAGAAGACCGGAGCCCATCTCCCGAGCAGGTCGCCTTTCACGAAGCGGCCTTGAAGGAACACGGCAAGGAATACGAGTTCCATATGTACCCGGATGCAGGTCACGGCTTTTTCTACCACCACCGCCCGAATTACCGCCAGCAGCAAGCAGAGGACGGCTGGCAAAAAATCTGGGATTTCCTTAACAAACAACTCAGCAGCTGAAGGAGTCGTCCATGTGTACGATGATAACAAAACAGGTCAGAATCACCGGAAGCGGGAAAGGAAACAGCGGCTGGTTCGATTTAGCAGAAGCGAATGTTTCATACGACCACCCGTTCAACGCTCCTTACGAACATGCACTCAATATCGATTTTGTAAACGAATCGATGGGACCCGGCGCTCGTGTCGCGGTCGAACTGACCGCAGAAGCCGCACATGCGCTCGTCCAAACGATCATCAGCGTCCTGAAACAGGCGGAAAACGAGGGGCACGTGAGTTAAGGAGCGAGGTGCGAAGTGCGACAGCGAGATTCCTGAAATTGATTCCGCTCTGCTGCACCTGGGATCACAACTGGGAATTTCTAATAAACAAATGGGATTAATTTCCTTACCTGCCGGCCATACTCCGAATACTCCGGGAATTTCTTTGTCAGAAATCGTTCTTCCCGGCGTGTTTTCATATCGAAGAACAAAAATAGGACAACCGCGTAAATCATCGTCAATGTCCCCTGAACGAATAAACTCCATCCGAACGCAGCCAGGATGATTCCGCTGTAAATCGGGTGGCGGACAAAGTTGTACGGTCCCGCCTTCACGAATTCAGCCTGATCCAGCGGGTGCGGGAGTGGGCTCAAATTCCTGCCCAAGGCTGTCATACCCCACAAAGAAAACAGACCTCCAGCGACAACCAGCGTCGCGCCCGCCCAGGGTCCATAAACAGAAACCGGCCCACCCCAGGGAGGTGCGCCGTCTGGGTTGCGCGGACCGAACACGATAACCGCAAACAGGATGAATTGAATTACGACGTACCATTCACCTTTTTTTCCAAGCCACCAGGGGTCAGTCTGCATAATCAACCTCCTAATTCAATTCGAAATCGGCTTCATAAACTTGGATCTTTCCCTGGTAAGCGGCAACCTGGGGGACGTAGAAAAACAATTTAGTCCGGTCGATCCCAAACCATTTCCGAACCAGGTCTTCTTTCCAGGTTCGTGAAACCTCCTTCATCACGTCCAGGTCAAACGGCATGCTGATTCGCTCATCAAAGAGGACATAAGTGACGACCGTCCATTGGGGATCGAGACGATCAAGAGGGATTTTGAAGCGTGGTGATAGTTGTAATTCAGTCCCCGGCAGTTTGCGGAAATCAATCGGTGTGACGAAAATTCCCGAATTCGAATAGGGGCTCAGCAATATCGGCTGGGCGATCAGGTAATAGAGGTTTTCATAAAAGTCCGGCATGTGCTTATGGATCTGCTGCCATCGTGCGCTTTCCGGGAAATCACTCAATGGACGGATGCCGTTCTCCAGAAATGTTTGGACTTCGTTCATTTCGGGATTGATCATGTAATGGAACACGTGAGTCGTTGAACAAACGGTTTTATCTGTCATCACCTCGCTCCTTTCCAGACGATTTCGATCCACGCTTTATACGATAGTCCCGGTCGATCCACCGGTCGCTCGACCAGACACCAACCGGCGCTTTTGTAATAAATGACAGGGCAACGAGGACATCATCATAATTCACACGCCAACCGGAAAAGTCCCGCCAGGCCTGGTCACGGTTCTGCCTGATCGCAACCCCATGCAGTTCTAGCTGGTCAAGCGCAGCTTCAAATTCCTGCCTCGATATCTGGATGGGGTCCCCCGGCCTGGGATCCGGGTCATATTCATAGTTGAATAAGTCTGCAATGTGTCTCAGCGCCAGGTAACCGGCACGGATGCAGAGCGCGCCACGGGGTTCGCGCGGCGTATCGACTGCCGAAAGTGTCAGTGCGGCCGAGTCCAGGACCGCACCGGCTGCAGTGACCCAGGACCTGTTCGGCTTGGGTGAACGAAAAAAGTTTAACGGAGCAAAGGAGGTCTGCGCTTCTTCAATCTCCGCAAACCATGTTTCCCAGAGAGTGAAGAGCTCACGCAGATGCTTGATACCGTTGATCCGGCTCATCCGTGCGATGATTTCGATCGGGGAAGGAGGCGTCCCTGCATACACTTCCAGCTTGGCAACCAGGGCTTCACGCCTGGAAAACGCGGCGTACATCGTCGGCAGGTAAGCAATTAACAGAGCAATAATCACAAGCCCCAGCGCAGCATCACTAAACGCGAGGATGGTCTGCACCAAACCATCGACCGGGGTAAAACCGAGGGTCAGGAGAGAAGATCCTGCCAGCAGAAAAGCGTGTCCGAAAGGCTTTACACCGACCGCCCAGAACATTCCCATGAAACCGATCGAAATCAACAACAACCAGATAAACGGCAGGCTGACCAGCGTCACGGGAGCGTAGAGTGCCAGAAGGTTTTCCTTTCTGTCCGGATCCCTGATAAACTTCCCGGCCGCATCAAAGCTCACCCGGATAGATCGAAAGATGAGTCCTGTCAGAAGCACATTCTGACTTCGCGGCAGAATAAAGGTCCGCACCACCGAGTCAACAACAAACAAGACCACGGTCAGCCCCGCAGTGAAAGCCAATACGCGATCGATCATTTGGCCGCAGGCCTCCTGCAGACGAATACACCGCTTTGTTTCGCAATTTCGATCACGCCGTTATGGGCAAGCTTCTCCTGGATCTTCAATCGGACTTGATTTAATCGCCCCGCTTTGACAGGGTGGCTGTGCATCATTGAAAGGATGTAATCGATGAGAGGCTCGGCCTCGGTCACTCGCAAGCTGTCTGGATACTCGATCAATTCGACCTCATCGAAGTACTGCGCCAGCTCTGCTGCGCCATTGTCCAACCGGAAGGACAATTGCCAGACATCCGCAGGCGTCTCCTCGAGCTGCATCGCCATTTCGTAGATCTCTTTCAAATGGTCCCACCCGAGAGCAGCCGTGAAAAACCATCCGCCAGGCCTCAGGACCCGCCGGATATGGCCGTACGCCTTCGGGCGATTTGGAATGTGGTAGAGCATAAAATGCGCAAAGACGACGTCGAACGTTGCGTCCGGATACGGTATTGCCTGGGCATCGACGATTTCAAAATGGCTAGGTGAATCGAATTTTCCAGTAAGGTTGTTTTTCGCCGCAGCAAGCATACCCTGCGAAAAATCCGTTAATGTAAGGTTCCAGCCGGATGGAATCCGGTCTGCATTGGCTGACCAAAGCTGCCCCTGCCCGCAGCCCAGTTCCAAGAGATCTAACTTCTTCGGGAGGCGCGGCAGCGTGATGCCCATCAGCCAGCGGTGTAAACCCTCAGGGTTAGTGCTGAACTTTTCATGAAGAGATATGCGCGCTTCCAGGTTCGCTGGAGATTTATATTGCTGATCCAATAGATAAGCAGGATCTTCGAACCTGGTTTTATATTGATCTTGAGCAGCCATCGTTTTTCACATGATTTTAGGATTAAATCGAAAGACCCCGGCATTGACCAGAGTCCTTCTCACAAATGAGGCTAAAGTTGAAAACCACCACGAGCAGGGATAATCTTGTAATCGAAATCCTGCACATATTCCATCAGCTGGTTCGTCAGATCAAGCCAGGCTTCCGAGGCAATCAAACGATCCATTTCGTCTTTAGAATTGACTACCGCAGCCGCCATGATTTGCGGATGATCCCCATAATATGTATACCAGGCATCACTCGGCTGGAGACCCATTTCCTGCATTCCTGGCACGAAATCACGGACGACGAATTCGAAATAATCCTGTTCGCGACCGGGCAGAATATCCCAGGTCATCAAGATTTTTACAGACACCGTATTCTCCTAGGAATTGACTTCGAGCACGACAATTTGCGTCTCTTCCGGGATCGAAGAGGAGGTAACTTTCAGCGAAGAAACCGGTTTTACCTCGCTTAAGCCCATTTCATTGATAAATTTACTCAACGGTTGCAGGGGAAGGCTGGTCTCTTTTGTTTTGTAATGCATCGGTATGACGATGCCAGGGTCCAGCATACTGACCACTTCCGCTGCCTGTGATGCAGTCAGGCTCGCCCCGCCGCCGACCGGCACGAGCGCGATATTGACGGTACCTAAAGCGTCCACTTCAGACTGCGTCAGGTTGCGCTGCAGATCGCCGAGATGAGCAATGGTAACACCATCATAATCGAATACGTACAGTGTGTTTACAACCGCGCCGTTTTTACCACGCTTCTTCGACGTTGTACGGACGGCTGTGATGAACACTTCTCCAATTTCAAATTCGCCTGGACCGTCCAGTGTATGATTCGCTCCTTTCACACCCTTTACATAGTTATGACCGGGAGCGTCATGGCTCACTGAAATAATATCTGCCCGCAGCTTCAAAGGGCTATAACCCACCTGTTCGTGATCAAACGGGTCAGTGACAACCGTCGCTTTGCCCCGCTCCGTCAGTCGGAAGCAGGACAGTCCATACCAAGATATTTCCATTCGTACTCCTGAGGATCCTCATTAATTGGCAGGGAACCTGCGGTTCCCATCCTGCGGCTTTAAGCCACCTGTAAAATTATAACATCTCTGCCTGCGCGGCTATAATCATTGAGAACATGAATTCACTGCTCAAACCACATGTGACTCAAGGTACTGTCATCCATAATCCACCGGATTCATCCATTCGGTTGGCCATCCCACCTGGTCATATCAACCGCTACAAGGTGGCGCAGTTAGACGACTACACCGGTCTCTCACGGAACGCTTTCCTGCGCCGTCCTCCTCTAAAGATTTCGCTAGAAGCGCGTGTGAACCGGCGCGATATCGAGGGCACGTGGGGATTCGGCCTTTGGAACGCACCACTCAATGTAAGAATGGGTTCAGGGTTCAGGCAGCTCCTGCCGGCCTTTCCGAACGCCGCATGGTTCTTTTACGCATCACCGGAAAACCATCTCTCATTCAAGGAACGATCACCAGGACACGGATTTCTTGTCCAGACCTTTCGCAGCACGCCCATGCCGCTCTGGGCGTTCGCCCCGGCGGCTGTATTTCTGCCGTTGTTACTGGTTCGGCCTGCGGCCCGCTTGATCCGGAAGTTAATCAGTAAGCGAATTGTTGAAGACGATTCGAAACGAGTCCCGGACGAAGCAATCACCGATTGGCGACGCTACGTCGTTGATTGGACGGATGAAAATGTCATTTTCGGGATTGGGGGTGAGACCATACACACATCCCTTAACAGCCCTCATGGGCCACTCGGTGTCGTGATCTGGATCGACAACCAATATGCCGCGTTCACTCCGGAAGGCAGGCTCTCTTACGGCACATTAGCGGTCCGGGAGCCGGCCTGGTTGGAAATCAGGGACCTGACGATCACATAAAACCGCTTTTGCCTCTGTTACAATCCACCTCAGCATGGAAAAACAAACCATCTGTCTTACTCCTTTAGTCTCCGGTGTTGGGGGAATGGTCAGTTTTCGCTACAAGCTAACGGCTGGGCTCGAAGCAAGAGGTTACCAGGTTACAGAAAATTTAGAGGACCCGGATATGAGCGCCCTGCTCGTTATCGGTGGGACGCGCAATCTTGCGGGACTACGGCAGGTTAAGCGCCGCGGAATCCGGATAGTTCAGCGGCTGGATGGGCTAAACTGGATCCACAGGCGTCGATTTACAGGGGTGAGACATTTCTTCCGCTCAGAAACGGGCAACTTGCTGCTGCAAACGATCCGCAGCCGCTTTTCGGACGC
This sequence comes from Anaerolineales bacterium, assembly GCA_041564295.1. Classification (GTDB taxonomy): domain Bacteria; phylum Chloroflexota; class Anaerolineae; order Anaerolineales; family JABWBV01; genus DATDOR01. The sequence goes on from JBFGQG010000038.1 coordinate 6,684, forward strand.
GATCGTTTACCAGAGCCGTTTTTCAAAAATATGGTGGGAAAAGCAATATGGACCTGATCATCAGAAAAACACCATCGTCTACAACGGCGTGGACCTTGACATGTACACACCCGAAGGCCCTTTCGAACGCCCTGGGAATTATTTTCGGTTGCTTTTAGTAGAAGGGAGTCTGCAGGGTGGCTATGAGACCGGGCTTGAAACGGCGGTCGAGCTGGCTCGGGAATTACGCGATGCCCATCATATGCCTGTCAGATTGGCCGTTGCGGGAAAAATGGGCCCGGCAGTGAAGGAGAAATTTGAGCAGATAGACCCGACCATTGAATGGTTGGGCCTTGTCCCCCGTGCGGATATTCCGCGCATCGACCGTTCTGCCCACTTGCTGTTCTCTGCTGATTTAAACCCTGCCTGCCCTAATTCCGTTATTGAGGCGCTCGCATGCGGTTTACCTGTGGCATCTTTCGATACAGGTGCTTTGTCAGAACTTGTCAACCATGAATCAGGCGCGATCGTACCTTATGGCGGCGATCCCTGGAAGCTTGAAAAACCGGATACGGCCGCTCTCGCAAAGGCTTGCGCTGAAGCGCTTCAGACCAATCACAGGCTGCGTCTCCACGCCCGGCAGAGAGCCGTTTCTGCATTCGGTCTGGATAAAATGGTGGAGGGCTACCTGGAATCGCTCCTGGACGCTTCCTGAGACGCTCAGGGGACATAAACCAATCCGCCGACGACCTGCAGCCCCTTTTCTGTCCTTTCAACGATATATTCGAACTGCGTGGGAGCATCTGACTCCGGCTGATCGCCCCCGCAGCAGGCGTCCAACTTGAAAGGCGTGCCGTCAGGGTTTTGAAACGTTACCGTAAACTTAACCGCCTGGTCGTTCAAAAAACCGGAATCAACAATATTTGCCGGGAGCATACATCGGAACTGCAACTGGCAGGCACTCGCCAATAACGCAGCACGATCTAGCGGGTCCACGCCAGGGTTCAGTTCACGCAGCGTGATGTAAAAGTCTGCGGGGCCACTGTGAAGTACTCCTGCAGCCGCATAGTCTCCCGACACCAATGCATCAAAAAATTCGCCCAGCACCCTTTCAGCAGAGGCAGCATCCAACTGTGTTTCTGGATTAACCGGTGCAAATTTGAAGACTTCCCCTGTCTTCAATTCAATCAGCAAATTTGCACCTGAGAAATGATATTGGTGAATTAAATCCAGCGCATCGAGGAAGCGCTGCTCGATTAATTGACCCTCAATCGAGTCACAGGATCCATCGACCATCTGGAGGTATGTGATGTTTATCCGGTCCTCGTCGGTGATGTACTCACCTGTGAAACTTCGACAGCCGGAAAAACCGGCCAGTCGGCCTGCCTCAAATCGAATTTCTGCCGGTCTCTCGATTTTCTGGACAGCATCAGTCTCGGTTATCCACTGCCAAATTACGGACTGAAGACGCTCCGGCTGCGCCGGGTAGCGCAAGAGTGGGATAAATTCCAGCAGCGTTCTGCTGTTTTCATCAAGGAGGTTCAGGTGACCTTCTGACAGGATGAACCTGCGGGTGCTGAGCAAGCTCAAGAAAAATTCGTTTTCTTGATCAAGAACACCATCCGGCTTTGAACAGGCCTCCCCCGTAGCTTCTATTTCTAGAAAAACCAGGGTTGAAAGGTTGACTGGCCCGTAAGCCCCGCCAAAATCATTGCACCCCCCGAACCCATTGAACCGTCCATTCTCGATGGAAATCGTGATATTGGTTCCAGGAATGAGCGTTTTGCCTACAAGGTGGACCAGCTGCCAGTCCCCATCCGGCTGTCCCGGCTCTGAGACCGGTAAGGACCAATATACGAGTAATGCGAGCGCCAGTACGAATACTGCCTGATACACTTTTGATCGCTGTGTCATTCTCAACTCCGTCTTTACATTTCAAGTGGAGTTAGGACGAAGTGATTGCACCGAAAGTTCCGGATCGATCCGGAAAGACTGCAGGCAATCCGTCGGATATCAGGCGGATTTAGTTGACGTAGATCTGGTGCGCAAGGTAACGCTCGACCGCTAACTCCGTTCGGTCAACCTGGACTATTGTGACTGGATGCTGTTGAATGATCGATAACGCCTGCCCAGGCTCGACCCCGAATGCCTGGAGGCGCAGTTGGTGCAGGAGGGACAGCCCTGGACTGAATTTGTCGATTTGAATGACTTCACCTGGGGGAACTTGATCGAGAGTGCGTGCGTCATCCGGGACGCGCAGATTTTCTTTCTGCGGGATAAAGGCGATTTCCTCTTCTCGAACGTGCACGGTCAGTCGCGGAAGCACATACTTCCGGGAGTCCCTCCGGTGGGTGGTGAACAGCTTCTCGAACCACTGGACCAGCCTCGATTTCTGTGTATTGATTGTCGTGTGCCCACAAGCCGGGCAGCAGGCCATCGCGCAATCAGAATGCAGCGGGCATGGGCCGCAGGCGCCTTCCGGGCCGCTTTCATACTGGTAACCGCAAACGGGACACGTCAGTCGTCCATTCATCAGAGCATCCATCCAATCCAGGCTAAAAATCGGTAAAGAACACCTGCTACAAGAAAGGCGAGGGGGAAGATCAAAAGGACCATACCGGTCGCCGTACGCCGTCCATGTTCCTTCGCAATAATCAAAACACTGGCAACACAAGGGATGAAGAGCGTAATGGTTACCATCGAGACCACCACCTGCATCGGTGACAACAAACCCTGCGCCTCCATAACAAACAATCCTGTCGCACCAAAATCACGCCGCAGAAAACCCATCAGGAAGGCAGCGCTGGCCTCAGCCGGCAAACCAAGCCAGTGGACCACCAGTGGTTCCATGACTTTTGCAAGCCAATCCAGAACGCCAAACAGGTCCAGGGCAAACATCACTGCTGCGCCGATCAAGAAAAACGGGATGACTTCCTTGAGGTACCACTCGAGGCGAGCGACCGTCTTCAACACAACATTGCGGAATTGGGGTAAACGCATCGGCGGTAGTTCGATCAACAAGGGGGTCCTATCGCCTGAGACGAAACGAGCCGCCAACCATCCGACAAGCAGCAGCACCAGCGCAACCACGCCGCTCCAGATGAGCGTAGCCGTAAATGAGATACCCGCGAGTAGCCCCATCACAACCCCGAGCTGTGCTGAACACGGTACCGCCAGCGCTAGCATCAAGGTCACCAGGAACCTGTCGCGTTTTGTCTCAAGGACGCGGGTAGTCACAGTTGCCATTGTGACACAGCCCAGGCCTAAAACCATCGGCAGCACAGCCTTCCCATTCAAACCCAACGCCTGAAAAACCCGGTTGCTCAGTGCGACAAGCCGCGGCAGGTAGCCGGAATCTTCCAGCAGGCCGAAAGAAAGGAAGAATGTCGTCACAATCGGCAGGATCAATGCAAGTGCGTATGTGACACCGATCGTCCACAAACCATACTTTCCGACCAGGAATTCGACAACCAGCGGGACCGGAATGAGAGTTGAGACGAGGTTTGTTATCCAGGGATTGATGATCTCCCCGAAGAGCCTAGATTCGAGCGCATCCACCAGGGTTCCGGCGCCGAATACGCCAACAAACCAGTAAATCGTATAGAGGATCAGGCCTAGAATCCCCCATCCCCAAACACGGTGCATTGCGATCCGGCCGAGGACCGAACCAAATTGGAAATCCTTTTTCTTTGACTCATGGGCTGATTCTGCCGTCAACGTGGCAGCGAGAGCCAGGCGAGATTGTTGTATCAATGCCGCCGGCGGTCCTGTGGCTATGGAAGCTGCAGCCGTTTTGAATTGCAGCATCTGGTCCAGAGTCTCCGGGTCAGCCTTATTCCGAAGCCAGCTGGAGTAAACCTCGTCATCGCTCAGCCAGAGCAGCGCTTGTGATCGCTGCGTAATTGGCCCATCCGGCAGAAACGGGAGCAGCTGTCCCACTGCCTGTTCGATCACTGCCGGATATTCGATGTTGAATTCGCTGGATTGAGCTGTCGCGATTGCACCTGAAAGCTCCGTAAGCCCAATATCGTGGACGGCCGCTGTCTGGATGACCTGGATGCCCAACTTTTTCGCGATCAATGCTGCATCAACGTCCAGTCCTGCTTTTTGAGCCTCATCGGTCATATTGAGGGCGAGAACGAACGGCAGCCCCATTTCAGCCAGTTGTAAGGTCAGCAGCAAGGTACGGCGAATGTTCTTCGCATCACCGACCTGCAGGAGGACGCGCGGCGTTTCTTCAAGCAGGACCCGGGTTGTAACGTGTTCGTCTTCAGTGTGTGTGGGTATGGTGATCAATCCCGGTGTATCTACCAGGTCGATGTCCGGAAAAGCCAGCATTCGCCCCCGGCTAACGGTCACCGTCGTGCCGGGATAATTTGAAATCATCACTCGCTGGCCGGTGAGTCGCTGAAATATCGCCGATTTTCCCACATTCGGGTGACCGATCAATGCGACACTGCCGTCAGCACCATTTGCTTCCATTGTTGATGTATGACAATCCATATTTCCCTGTTCGTTGTCTTGTGGATTCCTATACAAAAAGATAATTCTCTTGCGAAAAGGGTCATAGGGATATACGTCCCTATTAAGGCGGGACATTATTCCCCTCTCTTGAACCTGTGATGACCCACTAGATTGACGCCATCCCGGTTCAGGTTACACTTAAGGCCTTCAAATCTTACCAGGCAAAGAAATTAACAATAAATCATGGAAAACGATCACTCTGAGACAGTCAAGAAACAACCGAATTCGGCTTATTGCTTCGCATGCGGGCTTGAAAATGCCTTTGGATTGCAGTTAAAGTTCTTCGATAATGATGTCGACGAAGTGTATTGCGAAACGACAATCCCGGATAAGTTCAATGGTTATCCGGGCATCGCCCACGGTGGGATTGTTGCAGCGATGCTCGACGAGGTCATCCTCCGCACTGCCATGATCATTGACCCGAACAGATTCATGTTGACGGCCAAACTGGAATTGAAGTATCGCCTTCCTGTGCCCACAAATACGAACTTGCGACTAATCGGCAAGCTGGTCCGAGACCGAGGCCGTGTTTTGCAAGCTGAAGGCAGACTTTTGCTGCCGGATGGTTCGATAGCTGTTGAAGCGGTGATTACCGCGGCGGAGCTTCCACAAGATTATGACCTGGGCGAAGCAGGCCTTGGTTGGCGAGTGTACGAATGAATAGTTCATGGCTAATGTGTTGATGAAAGTTGCAGGCCGTGTTGCCCGATGGTTGCCGGCTTCGATGCGAAAAAATATTTACAGGCTCGGGCCTGTCAGCCGGTGGATCCGCCAGGCGTTGAACCGCGCTGCGCCGGCCGGTCTGACCGAAGTTCAAGTGGCCTCGGGAGCGATTGCAGGCCTGACTCTCCGGCTGGACCTTCACAAAGAAAAAGACTGTTGGCTCGGGAATTATGAGACAGACCTGCAGGAAGCCGCGGCGCGTTTCGTCAGATCCGGCATGACCGTTTATGACGTCGGGGCGAATATTGGCTATGTGACGCTGGTCTTCGCTACCCTCGCTGGAAGCAAGGGAAATATTTTCGCTTTTGAAGCACTTCCGTCAAACGTGGAGCGCCTGGTGCATCACATCGCAATAAACGGATTCGCTGAGACGGTCGAGGTGATACACACAGCAGTCGTCGATCAACCCGGACCGGTCGAATTCATGGTTCATTCTTCCCATGGTATGGGGAAAGCTTCCGGCTCCGGCGGACGGAAAGAGGATTACAGGGATAGAATTAAGGTTGCTGGCACCAGTCTTGATGTTTTTGTATTCGAGGAAGATAACCCGCCTCCCCAGCTGGTGAAAATGGATATCGAAGGGGGTGAAGTGATGGCGCTGCCCGGCATGAGACGCACACTCGCCGTTCATAGGCCCATCGTTTTTCTCGAATTACATGGGAAGGAGGCTGCCGAAACGGCCTGGGAGGTATTTACAGCTGCGGACTACACAATCCACCGGATGGCGCGTGATTTTCCAAACATCAAGGATGTGAGCAAACTGGATTGGAAAGCTTACATCATCGCCGTTCCTCGCGATAAGCCCCAATGACAAGATTCCAGGGAAAACTTGCCGTCCTCCAGCGGGTCCTACCGGCGTATCGGGCCCCGTTTTTCGACCTTCTTGCGCAGCAATGTGCACGCGGTTTGGCGCTGGCAGCCGGCCCTGCGCTTCCGATCGAATCGATCCACAGCGCTGAAAAGCTCGCCTATGCGCAGCTTACCCGGGTCAGGAACCGCCATTTTTTCCATCCCCGGCATCCTTTTTATCTTTGCATTCAGTCAGGGCTCATCGATTGGCTCGAAAGTGAAGACCCGGATGTGCTCGTGGTGGAAGCCAACCCGCGCTACCCGGCGACACAAAAGGCTGTTCGCTGGATGCACTCGCTCGGTAAACCCGTACTGGGCTGGGGCCTGGGAGCGCCTCCAATATCAGGGCCCCTCGCCGGTCCACGCATAGCCTCCCGAAACCGATTTCTGCGTACGCTCAACGGGATCATCGCCTATTCACAGCATGGGGCACTTGAATATGCACGTCTCGGCATTTTTCCGGGAAACAACATTTTCACAGCGCCGAATGCCGTCACACCCCCTCCTTTACATGATGCACCGGTTCGCGGTCCGCTCAATCCACCCCTCTCGCTCCTGTTCGTCGGCAGATTACAGGCTCGAAAGCGTCTGGGCCTTCTTTTCGACGCCTGCAACCGCCTCCCAGAACACATCCAACCTGCTGTAACCATCGTCGGCGACGGACCTGACCGGGCCCTCTTCGAAACAAAAGCCCGCGCATACCCGAAAGCGACCTTCACCGGGGAACTGCACGGGTCTGAATTAACGCATGAGTTCGAAAAAGCTGATCTTTTTGTACTCCCTGGAACAGGCGGGTTGGCGGTACAGGAAGCGATGAGCTATGCACTTCCAGTAATTGTCGCAGAGGGAGACGGGTCGCAGAATGACCTCGTTCGAGAGGAAAACGGCTGGTTGGTCCCTGCAGGCGATCCTGATGCGCTTTTCCGCTGCCTGGAATCCGCACTCTCTGATCCCGATCTCCGTAAAAAAGGGCTGGCAGGGCGCAGGATCGTGAGCCAGGAGATCAACCTGCATATTATGGCCGACCGCTTCCTCGATGCGGTAAATTCCATTCAAAGAGAAATATGAAAATCCTGTTCGTAGCCGACGGTCGTTCTCCGATTGCTCTTAACTGGATTCGTCATTTTATCGGATCAGCGCACGAAGTCCATTTCGTTTCGACATTCCCGGCAGATCCTGATCCCGGTCTGGCATCCTTCACAACGGTGCCGGTCGCGTTTTCCGGTGCAGCCGCCGATCCTGGAAGCAGGAGCAGCTCACTTGTGCGCAGACTTACCACACCGGGGCTCAGAACTATTGTCCGCCAACGACTCGGTGCATTAACACTGCAAAAAGCGGCCGACCGGCTTGCAGATCGAATCACTGAGATTTCACCAGACATCATTCATGCCATGCGCATCCCTTATGAAGG
>JBFGQG010000039.1:0-14166 GCA_041564295.1 Anaerolineales bacterium
GCATCACGGGATTTGGACCTGATAATGACGAAGCGGCTTATGATCCGATTTTACAGGCACGTGCAGGGTTAATGGCGCTCACCGGGGAAGCTGACGGCGATCCGATGGTGTTCGGTCTGCCGATGGTAGACCTGGGCGCCGGAGAGCACGCGTATGGTCAGGTGATGAAAGCGCTTTACGAAAGAGCGATTACAGGAAACGGTTGCCGCGTCGATATTTCCATGTTCCAATCCGCCGTTTCATGGATGATATCTCCAGTAATGCTTTCCCAGAGTTTCAATATCGCTTCCAGCAGGCACGGGAACACACACCCGTTCTTTGCACCAGCGTCCGTGTTCCCGACTGCAGACGGATTTGTTTATCTGGCTGTCGGGAACGACCGCCAGTGGGCTGAAATCACGGAACTGCCTGGCTTCGAATCCCTGGCCCGTCCGGAATATGAGCACAACGCCGGAAGAATAACAGCGGTTGTATCACTTAACAAAGCTATCGCGGCATTGACGCGAAATTTCCCAACTCGAACGATAGTCCCGATACTACAACGTGCAGGAGTACCTGTTTCAGGCGTTAACACGCTTTCAGAAGTCTGCGCTGATCCGCTTGTTTCTGAGAATTTTGTGCATGCATTTGATGCAAGGACCGGTACGGAAATCTCAATTTCCTCGCCGCCGGTCATTTCTGATTTTTTAAGAAAAGCAGGCATGACCCTTCGCTTTCCACCTCGCCTTGGTGAGCATAATCATTTAATTTTCAGCGAATTGGGATTGGACCTCGCCGAGTTGAAGGAAAAAGGCGTGATATGAGAAGAATAGAGGCTTCCTTATGAATTTCGATTTCAATGAAGAGCAGCTGTTGTTCAGGGAGTCCGTCCGCGCATTTGTGGATAAGGAAGTGCTCCCAGTTGCTGGTGAAATGGATGAAAAGGCTGCATTTCCGTTGGCGATTTTCCGGCGCTGCGGGGTAAACGGGTATTTTGGCCTGAGGTATCCGGAGGAAGCTGGTGGGATGGGAGCAGATTTCCTGACTTATTGCCTGATGATTGAGGAGCTGGCGCGTGGTTCTCTGGCGCTGGCGGCGGCAGTCGCTATGCAATCGTTGATGGGGACGGACCTGGTGTTCCGCTTCGGGTCGGAACGGCACAGGCGGGAATTGATCGAGCCGGCCCTGCGCGGCGAGAAGATCGGCACCATCGCGATGACGGAACCCGATTTTGGCTCTGACCTTGGCGCCATCACGACGCGCGCCGAACGGACGGAGAATGGATGGCGGATTACGGGCCGCAAGATGTGGATTACATCTGCGACAGTTGCCGATTTTTTCACGGTTGCGGCGAAAACTGATCCGGACGCGGGGTTCAAAGGGATTGACCTGTTTCTGGTTGAAAAAGGCACACCTGGACTCAGCGTAGGGCGCCGGATAGAAAAATTAGGCGTGCGCGCCTCCGAAACATCAGAACTGGTGCTTGATGATGTGGTTGTGCCAGCTGAGAACCTTCTCGGGGAGCGAGGCACGGGCTTTAAGAACCTCGGCGCTATCCTTGCCCAAATCCGTGTAATGACCGGCGCTCTGGCGCTCGGACTAGGTCAGGCCGCGCTTGAAGCCTCAATCCGATACGCCAATGAGCGGATCCAGTTCGGTAAGCCGATCGCAGCGTTTCAGGCCATCGCGCACAAGATCGCAGAAATGGCCACCCGGTTAGAAGCAGCCCGCACGCTCGTCTACCGGGCCGCCTGGGAGATTGATCAGGGGAAAGAATCTGTTGCTCTGTCACCGATGACCAAATTGTTTGCAACCGAAGCCGCGAACTACATCGCAGATGAATGTACACGAATTTACGGCAGTTACGGCTTTGCAATGGAATTTGACGCTCAGCGCTATTTCCGCGATGCGCGCTTCTTGCTCTACGGCGGCGGTACATCAGAAATATTGAGGACGATCATCGCTAAAGAGATGGGCGTTCCGGACCAAACCAGGAAGTAGTCGAACAGGAGTATGCAATGACGTTCAAACCAATCCGCGTTCTCATCGCCAAGCCCGGCCTGGACGGGCATGACAGGGGCGCAAAAGTCGTTACACTCGCCTTGCGAGATGCAGGGTTTGAAGTTGTCTACACAGGGCTTCACAGGACGATTGATGAAATTGTCGAAGTGGCTGTCCAGGAAGACGTGGATGTGATCGGTCTATCCGTCCTGTCAGGCGCGCATATTCAAATCGCGGAGAAACTCATTGGCAAAATGAAGCAAGAAAAGCTTGGCGACAAGCTGATTCTTTTTGGCGGGAATATTCCGGCGGATGATATTTCTGCGTTGAATTCTCTCGGGGTTCGGGGCGTCTTCCCGACCGGAAGCCGGTTCGATGAGATCGCGGATTTCATCCGCAGTAATGTCGTTGCTTATGGGTGAGCAGCAAGGGTGAGGTGATCATGTCAGATCAGATCAAGCAGATTACGCTCGAATCAGGCATTGAAGTAAAGCCTGTGTACGGGCCCGAAGATATAGAAGGAATAGACCGGGCTGATCAACTTGGCCGGCCAGGGGAGTTTCCTTTTACGCGCGGCATCCACCCATACATGTACCGTGCCCGTCCATTTACCATGCGCCAATATGCCGGTTTCGGCACTCCCGGTGCGAGCAATGAACGCTTCAAATTCCTGATCGAAAACGGCCAAACGGCCCTTAACGTGGCCTTCGACCTGCCCACCCAGATGGGGCTTGATTCTGCGGACCCCCGCGCGGAGGGCGAAGTCGGCCGGGTCGGTATGGCAGTGGACACACTGGCGGACATAGAAATGGCTTTCGATGGGATCCCGATCGATCAGATCAGCGTATCATTGACGGTCAACGCGGTAGCAGCGCCCATCATGGCGATGTACTTTGTTGTGGCGGAGAAACACGGTGTTCCGTTATCAAAGGTGCGCGGGACGGCTCAAAATGACATTTTGAAGGAATATATCGGACGGGGGGCATGGGTCTTTCCGGTTGAACCGGCCGTCAAGTTGATAGGCGATACGATTGAGTTCTGCGCCCGCGTTGCTCCCCGCTATTACCCCGTTTCCGTCTGCGGGTACCACATTCGTGAATCCGGCGCCAATCCCATTCAGGAGATCGCATTTGCATTCAGCATTGCGAAGGAATACGTCAGGCAGGGGCTTGCGCGCAAGCTGGCCGTTGATGACTTTGCCGGCCAGATTTCTTTCAATTTCGATATTTTTGGAAATTTCTTCGAGCAGATCTGCAAGTTTCGTGCTGCGCGCCGCCTCTGGGCGAAAATCATGCGCGATGAGTTCTGCGCAGGAGAACCGCGCACGATGCAGATGAAGATGATTGCAGGCGGGGGCGGAGGTGGTTTAACCATCGAACAACCGGAAAACAACATTGTCCGTGGTGCGTACTATGCCTTGATGTCTGCACTGTCAGGTACCCAGACCATGGCGCTCTGCAGCTACGATGAGGCGTTTACGATACCGACAGAAAAAGCTGCGCTGATTTCCTTGCGGACGATGCAGATCCTGATTGAGGAAATGGGGGTTTGCGATACAGTCGATCCATTGGCAGGATCGTATTATGTCGAATGGCTGACGGACGAAATCGAAAACCGCATCATTACAGAAATTAAACGCGTTGACAATGAATGGGGAGGGATCGTCAATGCAGTCAGCGAAGGCATCATTCAGGCAGAAGTTGCCCGGCAGGCATTTCAGTATGAAAAAGGCCTGCAAGAAGGCTCGATACACAAGGTTGGGGTCAATATTTATCGCACGGAAGAGGAAGTCCGCGAAGTAGAGATGCATCCCTATAACCCGGACGATGCAGAAGAATCGATCCGGCGGACAGAACAGGTGAAATCAGCGCGCGATCCGGGTGCAGTGGAAGCTGCGTTATCAAAACTACATCAAACTGTTGTGCGGGGCGACAACACCATGCCTGCACTCATGGAAGCCGTGCGTGCATATGCCACGCTGGGTGAGATGATGGATGTTCTGAAAGCAGATTATGGTGAGTTCAGGGAACCTGTGAGGCTGTAATCATGCGCCTGGGCTGCGACATCGGCGGTACGTTCACAGACTTCGTCCTACTAGACGACGAAACGGGCGAAATCTATGTCTATAAATGCCTGACGACTCCTGGTGACCCTTCAGAAGCGGTCGAAGAAGGTGTAAGCGCCCTTAGGTTGAAAATTCCGAATCTTCCAGCCAAACTGGAAGAGGTCATTCACGGTACAACGCTGGTTATCAACGCGATCATCGAGCGCAAAGGCGCTAAAACAGCCCTGCTGACCACCGCAGGATTCCGGGATGTTTTGGAATTTGGCCGCGAAATTCGATACGCTCCCTATGACATTTTTGCAGACTTCCCAGAGCCTCTCGTCCCTCGACAGCACCGCTTAGAGGTCGAAGAGCGAGTTCGGGCAGACGGCAGCATTCTCCGGCGCATGGATGAAGGCGAGGCGCGCAGAACTGTCCGCAGTCTGGGCGAATCCGGGATCGAATCGATTGCCGTCTGCCTGCTCAATTCATTCGAAAACCCTGTACATGAACTCGCACTCCAGGAGATCATCCAGGAAGAGCTTCCAGGTGTGTCTGTTTCGATTTCTTACGAGGTTCTCCCGCAAATACGAGAATATGAGCGCACGAGCACCACCGTGACCAATGCATATGTAAAACCGCTCGTAGATCGTTATTTGCGCCGGCTTTCTGATAGGCTGGCTTGCCTGGGATTCTCCGGCCGGTTGTTTATCATGCTTTCCAGCGGGGGAATTACATCGGTTGAAACAGCAGCTGAATTCCCGGTTCGCATCATCGAATCAGGCCCGACTGCAGCGGTAATCGCAGGTGAGTATTTCAGCAGGCTATTCGAACTTCCTGAAATGTTTTGTTTCGATATGGGTGGAACGACTGCCAAATCCTGCTTGATTCAAAATGGTATTGCAGGGATTGTTCCCACATTTGAAGTCGGACGAACAAAGCGATTCATGAAAGGCAGCGGGCTGACCATCCAGGTACCGGTGATCGATCTGATGGAGATTGGTGCCGGAGGAGGCAGTATTGCCAGGGTCAGCAAGATGGGTACCCTGCAGGTCGGTCCAGAAAGCGCTGGTGCAGATCCTGGACCGATTTGTTACGGGCGCGGGGGTTCGCTGCCTACTGTAACGGACGCTGATCTATTGTTAGGCTACCTGGATGCGGACTATTTCCTGGGGGGAACGATGCCGCTCAACCGTGATGCTGCGGCAGCAGCGATCGAAATGCAAATAGCCGGCCCGCTTGGTGTTTCAGCGCTCCAGGCGGTCTGGGGTATCCACGATCTGGTCAACGAAACCATGGCAGCAGCTGCAAAGACTCACATCGCCGAGAGAGGCGGCAACCCCAGGGTCGTCACAATTTCTGCGTTCGGTGGGGCTGGTCCCGTCCACGCCTACGGACTGGCGCGCAAGCTTGGTGCGCCGCGCGTCATCGTCCCTCCGAACGCCGGGGTGGGTTCAGCATTAGGTTTTTTTACAGCGCCGCGCGCTTTTGACCTGGTCCGCAGCCATAAGGTCGCCCTGGAGCGGGCCGACTTTCGGGAGATCGAGCATCTTTACCGGGAATTGGAAGCTGAAGGCGAACGAACATTGCGAAAAGCTGGTGCTGCCGGTCCCATCCTGTATTCACGCTCGGTGGATGCCCGTTTTATCGGACAGGGATCGGAAACACTCTTGAACGTTCCCCGGGAAGATTTCTCTACGTTGCAGACGTCTGACCTCCGCAGGAGTTTTGACGAGACGTACGAACGGCTTTACGGCCGAACTTACCCTGAATCGCCGGTGGAATTTGTCAACTTTCGCGTTCGAGCCAGTCTCCCGGTCAATTTGCTGGAACTGCCCAGGATGGAAAGTCCTCGGGAGGCGCTCGGAGCGGGTGAATCAGACGCCGTAAAAGGAGAAAGATTGGCATATGCTGATACCGATCAAGCCTTTATCCCCTTTACCGTCTACGATCGGTACAGGCTGAGGCCTGGAATGTCCTGTCCTGGGCCGGCGATCATCGAGGAGCGCGAGTCAACGGTTGTAATCGGTCCGGATGCAGTTGCAGCTGTGGATGCGTATGGTTTTTTATGGATAGAGTTCAACAAATGACCGCTAAGTTTGATCCGATCACCCTGGAAATCCTCTGGAGAAGGTTGATTTCGATCGTTGATGAGGCTGATGCTGCTGTTTCACGCACCGCCTTCTCCAGCCTGCTGCGAGATGCGCATGATTACACCTGCATGTTTACCGATCGCCGTGGTCGTGAGCTTGTCCAGGGAACATTTGCTACACCTGGTCAATCCGGGGCGATGGCGCTGGGGATCAGGGCGCTGGTTGAACGTCTCCCGGGAGAATCATGCAATGAAGGCGATGTGTTTATCACGAATGATCCATGGGCGCTGGCCGGCCACCTGAATGATATCTGTGTCTTCAGCCCGATTTTCTTCAAAGGTCAGCTCGTCGGATTCACTGCTTGCGTCCTGCACCATTCGGATATCGGCGGTCGCGTAGCATCAGACAATCATGATGTGTTTGAAGAAGGTCTTTTTATTCCATTGGTCAAGCTTTATGAGCGCGGCAGGCTGAACGAGGCTGTCCTGGAAATGATCCGGTGGAACGTGCGCACGCCTGAGAATGTGACCGGTGATATCCGCTCTCAGATAGCAGCAAACCATGTCTGCTCCGAACAGGTCAAGAAGATGCTGGAAGAGCACAACCTGGAAAACCTCGATGACCTGTCCGACGAGATAATCGCCCGCAGCGAGCGATCTATTCGTTCGGCGATAGCCGAGGTGTCCGATGGCCTTTATCTCGCAGAGGGCGTTATCGAGCAGATGGAGGGGCGAGACGATGTGATTGTCAAAGCTGCTGTCGAAGTCCGTGGCAGCGAGATTCTCGTTGATCTCGCCGGCTCATCCCCGCAGGTCGATTGGGGTGGCAACGTTGTTCTCAATTTCACCTACGCTTATGTTCATATGGCGATCAAGAGTATTTTTGACCCTGATTTGCCGAACAACGCCGGGAGTGCCGCTCCATTGAGCCTGCATGCGCCGGAAGGGACGGTGGTGAACTGCCGGTTTCCAGCAGCAGTTGCAGCGCGCATGCAAATCGGCCATTTCCTGACGGAAATCATCTACCGGGCGCTTGCAGACGTGCTTCCAAATCGAGTCATCGCCGGCAGCGGGGGGACGCCTGCAACAATGACCGTGTTTTATGGGGAACGCGCCAGTTCTGGCCCATGGCATTCAGTTCTGATCCGGGGTGGAGGGATGGGCGCCGGCAGCGCGCGGGATGGGGCAGGTTGTTTTATTTTTCCTGCCAACGGCGCCAATACGCCTGTTGAAATCCTTGAAAGTGATACACCATTGATGATCGAAGCCCGGGAGCTCATCCCAGACTCCGGCGGAGCCGGTCAATTCCGTGGTGCGCTGGGCAGGCGCGAGGTGATCCGGTACCCGGCGAATATCGAAAACGACTCCCCTGTGAACTTAGGCATCCAGTCAGGAAGGTTCCGGCGCGCACCCGAGGGGCTTTTCGGTGGAAAACCCGGCAGGTGCGCGCAGTTCCTCGTCAATGGTATCCCGGGGAATCCATATACCCTGACCCGTTTAAAGCCTGGGGACGTTGTTACTCTCGACGCTGCCGGCGGAGGTGGCTATGGACAGCCGGAATCCCGGGACTGGAAAGCTCTGGAAGACGATCTGGAAGCCGGCAAAGTAACGCCGGCAGGCGCGAAAAAGCATTATGGAAAGGAGGTTGGGAATTGAAGAAAAATCCGATCGACCAACTACTGACTGAGCATGTCAAGATCATGGAGGAATTCCAATTGTTACGAGGAGCCATCGACACGCTCAACAGGTTGCAGGAAGAAGGACTCGCAGAGGCGCTGCCGGTTTTTAAGAGAATTGGCCAGATTATGTCCACGATGCTGGACCTTCATCGCCGGAAAGAAGACGACGTGCTGTTTCCTGCTTTAGAACGAAAAATCGGATCGGAGTCTGCCACCGGCGTCATGCGCCAGGAGCACAAAGATATCCATTCGCAGGGGGTTTTACTGCGCGAAACATTGCGTGAACTTAATGAGGAAGAGCATCCGGAGATAGAAGCCAGGGCGGAAAAACTTCGGGATCTGGTTCTAAGCGGGGGCGAAGCAGAAGCATTGAGGAAGACTGGCGAGGAAATACTGTATTTGCTCGATATCCACTTCCGTAAGGAGGAAGAAATCTTGTTTCCCATGGTGCTCGATCTGCTGGACCGGGAAACCCTCGATTGGGTTTCCGAGCAGTTCGAGGCAATGGAGCGGGTTTCAAGGGCTGACTGGGACAGCGGCGCAGCAATTTCATAGAATTTTCTCAGGGTTGGTGAAAAAAATCACTTTGTTGACAAAGAGAGATTCGGTTGTATACTGAACATGACGCATAAATCTGACGACACTTATAATAATGGAGCAAATATAGTGGACTTTCGAATATTCGACGAATGGCGGAATCAGCCCCTTGAAGAAGTTCTCTATTACTGTCGTGAGTTGTTGGAAGATATCGAATTTCCGACCGTGAGGCGTTGGCGGGAGAGAGGGGGGAAAGTTCTGGGTCATTTCCAGGTGTATTTTCCGGAAGAAATTGCCCATGCCGGGGGGCTGCTGCCATTTAAAGTCCGTGGCGCACCTCTTGAACCCATGCAGGCAGACTCCAGGTTTGGTTCGTATCTATGTTCCATTCTAAAGACTTCCCTGGAAATTGCACTGGGCGACCGGGTCCGGTTTGAAATGTTCGTGACTCATCCGATTTGTGATGCGGCTCGGAACCTGGCAGCTGTTTGGGGTAGAAATTTTGACTATCCATGCCAGATCCTCTATCTTCCACAAAATGCTAACTCAGCTTATTCAGCGACATACCTAACCAACGAATACGCTCGTTTGAAACGTGAGATTGAAGCGATTGCCGGTCGTGAAATCACGGCAAATGACCTGCGTCGTTCCCTTCAGGTGTTTAACCGCAACCGGGCGCTGCTGCGCGAGATGTACGCCATTAAGCGAGAAACGCCCTGGTTGTTGTCCGGCTACGAGTCATATTTGATTATGGCCGTTGGGGGCATGATCCCTCGTGAAGAGCACAATGAATTGCTGGAAGCAGTATTGCCGATGATCCGGACGAGGGACGTAAAAAGACAAGACAAGATCCGTGTCGTTTTTGAAGGTGGGTTCTGCGAACAACCGCCGCTCGACATGCTCAGGACCCTTTCCCAGTCTACATACGTTGTCGATGACGACCTGCTCATTGGGCTGCGCTGGATCCTTGAGGATGTCAACCCGGATGGCGACCCGCTATACAACCTTGCAGATGCTTACATCGAAAACTCATCGTATAGCCCGGTTCAGCATGATCTGCGAAAACCGAAGGAAAAAATGCTGCTGAAGAGAATCCAGGCTTCGCGTGGGGAAGCGGCTGTTGTTACAGCTGCAAAAATGTGCGAGCCGGGTCTGGAAGAACAGGTCGCATAAACACATACGCTGGATCATCACGGCATTCCCTATTTTGTCAGCGAATTTGAAGAGAACATGACGAGTTTCGATCATCTGGAGATTCAGCTGGAAACATTCGTCGAAAACTTGCTTTTTGCATGAACCCAGGATAAGAAGATGACCAGAGAGCACATAGCAGATGGTTTAGTAGGGCGTGGAAATCGCGAGGGCGCAGACCTGTTTCGCTCATGGTTTGAAGAATTATCCGAAACAGCAAATCAGGGTGGACAGTCCGCTTATGTCTTCGTGATGGGCAGCATCGCAGAAATTTTACGGGTTTTCGATCTTCCGACCGTCTTCCCGGAAATTAATTCACTCCAGACGGCAGTTCGCCGCGTTGCGCATGAATATTTGAACGAGGCTGAAGACTACGGCTACTCCCCGGATATTTGTGGTTACGTCAAGGCGGATGTTGCTATCCAGCTGCGTGACGGCGCCCATCCGATGGGTAATATCCCCAAGCCTTCGTTGGCTGTTTATACCAACGCGTGCAATACCTACATCAAGTGGGCGGAAATTTGGGAAAGGATGTACGAGATCCCCATCTTTACGCTCGATGTTCCCGGCACGCGAGAGGCCGGCGGGCAGACCTGGCAGGGAAACGCGGATTTCGAAAACGATCGTAAATATGTCGCCGCCCAGCTGAAAGAATTGATCAGCTTATGCGAGGAAGTGACCGGAAAGAAATTTGATATTGATTATTTCCGCGAAGTCCTCGGCCATGCCAACAAAATGAGCAGGGGATGGGCGCGCGTTCTCGAGCTTAATCGGAGCCGTCCTTCACTATTCAACGCGCTGACTGACGGCACTGTTTACCTGGGCGTTGCCAATGGATTCCGCGGACGGAAGCAAGGGGGTGATTATTTTGAACGGCTCGTTGAAGAAATGGAATATAAAGCCGAAAATGGGATCGGCACGTTGACCGATGAGAGGTATCGGCTCCTGTTTGTTGGCGTCCCCTGCTATCCAATTTTCAGGCGATTCAATGAAATGTTCACAGAGTGGGGAGGTACTTTTATCAATTCCACATACCTGTGGTTTGCCTCAGGGGGCACCAACAGGGGATTCGAATACGACCTGGGAAACCCGTTGGAGAGTCTGGCTGAAGGTATATTGATCAACGTCCGGGACGCTATGGACAGTATGTTTTACCAGGACCAGGTCTTAGCGGGGATGGTGGACGAATACCAGGCAGACGGAATCATCTACCATCCGATCAAGAGCTGCCGAACGGTTTCGACAGGTCTCGCCGATAACCGCAGGGCGGTCATGGCTACAAGGGATATCCCAACCTTATTTATCGAATCGGACATGATGGATCGACGTGTCGTTTCAGAAGCGCAGCTTAAAAACCGAATTGATGCCTATTTTGAAGGACTTGCTGCTCGAAAACAGGTCGCGACATCCTGATTTCTCAAGGAGGCAAGAGGGATGAGTTATTCCGCCGGCGTTGACGTGGGCTCGACGCAAACGAAAGCAGTAGTGATCGACGAAAAGCGCCGAATTGTCGGACGCTCGTTGATCGATACAGGCGCAAACGTGATCATGGCAGCCGAAAAGGCTTATTTCAAAGCCCTGGAGGACAGCCGGATCCGTGAAGAAGAGGTCGAATATATCATTGGGACCGGTTACGGCCGTTATAAGGTGACCTTCGGCAACACCCAGGTCACTGAAATCAGCTGCCACGCCCGCGGAGCGGCACAAATGTTTCCAGGCACACGGACAGTTCTGGACATGGGTGGGCAGGATACGAAAGCCATTCGAGTCGGGCACAACGGCGAAATCATCGATTTCTGCATGAACGACAAGTGCGCAGCCGGAACAGGCCGTTTTCTCGGTGCGGCCGCAACCGCGCTGGATATTCCGCTTCCGGATCTTGGTCCGACAGCGATGAAAGCTGAACGGCCTGTACGGATCAGCACGACCTGCACCGTATTTGCTGAATCGGAAGTGCTTTCCTGGCTGGGAAAAGGTAAGAAAATTGAAGATATTCTCATGGGCGTCCACCAGTCCATCGCCAAGCGATCGATTGGCCTGCTTCGCAGGGTGGGGATTGAAGACCAGGTGACGTTTACCGGAGGTGTTGCGAAAAACAACGGGATGATTTTTGCCCTGGAAGACAACCTCGCCATCCATCTCAACGTGAGCGAAGATTCACATTATATGGGCGCATTGGGGGCTGCGCTTTTCGCCATGGACCACATCATGGGCAGCCGAGTTCCGCTGGGCGCACCGGAGGCAGAAAAATGACTTATGTAGCCGGCATTGACGTGGGTTCGACGTATACGAAAGCCGTGATCGTCGACCAGGAATACCAAATCCTCGGTCAATCCATGAAAAATACAGGTTTCCAGTTAGGAAAGGCAGCTCGAAGTGCGCTGGATCAGGCGCTCGAGAAAGCCGCCGTGAATGCTGATGACATAGCGTACACTGTCTCAACCGGGTTTGGGCGCCACCAGGTCCCTTTTTCCGATGTCAGCGTGACCGATCTAACTGCGAGCGCCAGGGGAACGTCCTTCCTTTTTCCGGGTACACGCACGATTCTCGATGTCGGCGGGCAGACGATGAAAGCCATTCGCCTGGATGACGGTCAAAAGGTGAAGTCATTCCGGCTAAACGACAAATGCGCTGCGGGTACCGGAGCGTTCCTTGAAAAAACGGCTCGATATATGGGATTTGATACGGAAGAGATCGGTCCGCTGGCTTCAACTTCTAAAGAAGCGGTGCCAATCTCCGGTGTTTGCGCAGTTTTTGCTGAATCAGAAGTAATCAATCACCTCTCACTCGGCGCGGCCCCGGCGGATATCATGTACGGTGCAATCACCTCCCTGGTTGACCGGTCGGTTCAATTGATGAAGCGCGTCAGGATGGAGCCGGAATTCACGCTTATCGGTGGCATTCTGCGATTCGACAGCATGGTATCCGTCGTCCGGCGTGAGTTAAATAAGCCCGTCAATGTACCGGCTGGAGAATTAGTGCAGTTCACCTCTGCATTTGGAGCAGCGATTCTGGGGCATCGCAGGCTGCAAAAATTGAAAAGCCTGGATCAATCCGAAAAAGTGCAGCAATTTGGATAAGGATCGGAACTGTGATGCTTTCTCCGGATACGGACCTGCCGCCGAAACCCGAACTGGTCGCAAAGGGTTGGGAACGCCGGTTTACGGCCGGTCCGGTCAGAATAAAAGAAGTTGTGCAACTCTATGAAGAAATGGGATATGAAGTGCACCTTGAGCAGATGGTCCCATCCGAGTTGAGTGAAGACTGCAAAGACTGCCGGCTGGCTACGAATTTCTTTGTCACAGTTTACACACGTTTACCGAGCCAAGAGTAGAAAAATTTGATTGACTATGCCACCTCTTAAAACGACCGAATCTTTACCTGTTAGAACGCAATTTGTTTTTTTTACGCTGCTTGGCGATTACATCCTGCCGAACGGCGGCAAGATATGGATGAGCCAGATGTTGCAGTTGATGGAGCATCTTGACATCAGTGAAAGAGCAGTGCGGTCCACCCTTTCGCGAATGACCCGGAAAGGATGGATTTCACCAAAAAGAAAGGGCCGTGAGAGCCAATATTCGATAACGCCTCGCGGCCGGGCGCTTCTGGAAGCCGGAAATGCGCGCATCTTCGAGCCATTATTTACAGACTGGGATGAGACCTGGCACCTGGTCGTCTATTCCCTGCCGGAGAAGAAACGCAAAATCCGGCATGAACTGCGGAAGCAGCTCATCTGGCTGGGTTTTGGCAGGCTTGCGCCAGGCACCTGGATCTCCCCTCATGATCGAAAAGTTGAATTGGACAGTCTGTTCCGTGAATTGCAAATAGAGGCTTTTGTAGAACAATTCTCTGGCTCGCATTTCGGACCATCGACATCCAAGGAAATGACGGACAGGTGCTGGGACCTGCAGGAATTGGAGGATCAATACAAGGACTTTGTCTCACGGTATCAGCCACAACATGAGAAACATGTGGAGTTATTCGGCAGAAATAACGGCCCCGAGGAGGTGGAATGTTTTGTCCAGCGGTTCTGGATCACACACGAATTCCAGGCTCTCCCGCTCCAGGATCCGAACCTGCCGTCGGAATTGCTCCCCCCGGATTGGATCGGAATAACTGCCCGCAACCTGGTGATGGATTACCGTGAACTACTGGGACCGGCTGCCATCCAGTTTGTTCGGGAAATGATCAGCGAAGAAAAATAAGTCAGAAATAAAAATAGGTTCGGAGTGGCTTGATCGTTCGATAAAGTCACTGTGAAAACCGATAGAACAGAAAGAGGGAATATCAAATGACACTAGACTGGTTGCCAAGGACGCACACATTAGTCGACCACTCGCTCGATGGGGAAGTGTATTTTCGCTCAGAACCTCCCGGGGTCATATACGAAAAGAAACCGATTATCGACCCGGACGAATTCCCATCGCAACCAGCCGACTCGCCAGTTCATCGGTGAAAATCGCCGCCCCTTGCCGATTGACATGCTGGATGTCATAGAAATGCGCGTCGGCCAGTTTCGCGGGCGGATCGCCGTAGAAATCGATGACTTTTACATTCGGATAGCGTAAAGCCTCTTCTCGCAGCAGTCCCGTGAATGCACGCTCGGCCCGGTCGATCTCATTGCCGCGGGTATGCCGTAGCCA
>JBFGQG010000040.1:0-14095 GCA_041564295.1 Anaerolineales bacterium
AGGGCCGGGCAGGCGCTCCACAGTACGGCGGCCACGCCAGATGCATGAGGTGTTGCCATTGAAGTGCCGCTCAGTTCTGCATAGCCGGTGTCGCCGACCTGGTGAATGGTGATTGTCGTCTCGGAACCGACCCAGTTGGCAGCAAGGTCACTGCCGTCGGCCAGACTGAGACTGACGGCCGGGATCGATGAACAGCAGGCGCCGTATGTTCCGGAGAAATTGCCGTCGACGTTATTGTAGACGATAACCGCCAGCGCTCCAGCAGCAGCTGCGTTGTCGATCTTGGCCTTGAACGCCAGCCCACCGCGCTGGCACAGCGCAATCTGCCCATCAAAGGCGCCTGGGGCGGCAGGCAGGTTGCAGTCGCCTCCATCCACCAGCGGCGCCGTGAATTGCCCGGCAGGATCAGCGAATTCAAACGGGACCGAGTTGTAAGTCGGTCCGCCTGTGACAGCTACAGATTCGACGAACGGCCAGCTGCTCAGCACACTCACGCCAGGCGCAGCCAGTTCGACCTCCGGGACGAAGTTCGAGAAATCCGCAACGGTCCCGGTGCTGTCGACAGCGGCGATGGAGACCACCGACGGGTAGGAAGCGGGGTAACTCTGGACAGGTCCGCCGTCGTTTCCAGCAGCTGCGATCACCAGGATGCCCTGGTCGTACAGCGCCTGGTAACCTGCCTCCAGTTCACCAACTGGACCGCCCAGACTCATGCTGATAATATCCGCACCCTGCTCGGCGCACCAGTTGGCGGCAGCGAGGATTGTGGAGCTGGCCTGGCTTTCGCCAAGGTCGTTGAACACATCCGCGATAAGCAGTTCGACTTGCCCGGGAGAGACACCGACCACGCCTACATTATTATTCATCGCCGCGACCGTACCGGCAACATGGGTCCCATGACCGTGTCTGTCGGCGGACCAATCCTCGTCCACCCAGCTTTGGCCGGCCATAATGGCCACGCCACCGCCGCCGAGGTCTTCGTGCGACGCGGAGATGCCCGTATCGACGATGCAGACGCGGATCCCGGCGCCGGTCGGCGCACCGGCATCGACAGCCCCGTCACGATCCGCATCCCAGGCGTCCCGCGCCCCAACCATGTCGATCCCGTAAGGGGTGTCCTGGCCGGACAGCGAGTAGAGTGGATCGGCCTTAACAAAGAGCACGCCGGTCTCTCCGGCAAGGCTCGCTGCGGCGGCGGCGTCCAGGTCGATCGCCAATATCCCGATGTTATCGAACTCGTGCCGGATCACGCCGCCAGCTGCCAGTACTGCGCCGGCGACGCCAGTTTTTGCCCCGTCTGAATATCCCACCAGGAACAGCCGGTCAGGGTCCAGCCGGGTCTGAGAGTGGGCTGCACCTGCGGAGCTCAGAAAAGGCAACAGCAAGGCCAGGATGATGGCCACGGGGCGAATTTTATTAATAATCGTTTGCAGCTTTCGCATGATACTCTCCTGATTTTTCGTGTTGTACTCGGGGTGTCCAATGTCGGGCTTCAAAATGCGCCGGGTGCTCAACTGCGGCACCCGGCGCAAATTTTCATTCTGAATACTCTGGGCAGAAGGGGTTTGTCTGTGTAAGGTTGGCCGTGTCGTGCAGAACAGCCCGGACCGCATCGATCCGACCATTACCGAAGCACATGTCATAACCGGCAAGGCCCAGGTCGACCGCGGTGGACTGCAGATATGCCTCCACCTTTGTGGGAGACATCTTCACATCGCCACCCTGACCCAGGCTGCCGAACTGGCTGACGATCAGTGCAGCCACGCCCGAAGAATGTGGTGAGGCCATGGAAGTCCCGGAAATGCAGCCGTAGCTGTTCCCGGGGAAGGCAGACAGGACCGTCGTCGTGCAGTCGCCGGTCGTACCATTGCCCCCAGGGGCGGCCACGTCTGTCTGTCCGACCCCATAGTTTGAATAGCGCGCCTTCTCTACATTCGGCCCGAGCGCCATCGTCCCGATCACCCCGGCTACTTCGGCAGGAATGACTTCGCAGTCATTTCCGGCCGGTGGATTTGCCAGGTCAGTGTCGGAATTGCCGAGGGCGGCTACGGGCGTGACACCCTGCTTGCGTGCATACATGATGGCGCGTTCGACAGCTCTGCGGAAAGCCCGCTGGGTGGCGTCGTTCGCACATTTGAACTCGGTAGATTCAAGCAGAGCATCGTCGTCCACAAAAAAACTCATGTTGATCACATCCAGCCTGGCGTCGCCGGCGTAGGTGATCCCGGCCACCACGGAGCTGGCATAGCAGTAGCCGGCCGTGTCGCAGACTTTTACCGGCACCAGCGTGACGTTCGGGGCGACGCCGGTAATGCCGAAACCGTTATCCTGGGCCGCGACAATTCCGGCAACGTGCGTACCGTGGAAGCCGTTGTCGATACAGGGATCCGGATTTCCGATCCCGGGCCCGATGGCAACGAAGTCGCGTCCGCGGGCGCAGTCCACGTTGGTCGATCCGCCCGGTACGCCGTCGTCGTCAAATTCCAGGTGGGTTCCCTCGATGCCGGTATCCAGAATTCCGACATCGACCGACCGCAGACCGGGCTGCAGGTCATGCGCCGCGGGGGCGTTGATCTGGTCCATGCTCCACTGGAGCGACTCAAGCCCGGCTTCCGGATCCACATCCACGACCGCATTGGTCATAAGCGCTTCTTCGAGCGATTGGAAGGCCTTCCATCCATAATCGCTGCCGACCGCATCGACCAACCCGGAATTCTCCATGATGGAGGCGAAGAAGGGGTTGTCGGATTGCACGATGAAGACACCGAGCTGGCTTGAGAGATCAGCAGTGACCGTGCCGCCGGCGGATTGGAGCAGCGCCAGGGCAGCCGATAGATCGGCCGTCATTGAATAACCATCCGCAGTCTGTGCGGCCTGGAACACGACCAGGTAGGTTTGAGTCCCGCTTGCAGCGGATGGTTGGGCTGAAATAGAGACGGCTCCGGCGGCCAGCGCCAGCGCGATTAAAACGAGGGATATTTTTCTAAACATGGTTCCTCCTGAGCAGTTCGGGAAATCGCAGATTGATTAGAGCCTTTTCTTCCGGCACAAGGCGAACATCCAGTTTTCCGGAGTTATGGCTGAGTTCCGTCTATTTATATATGCAGCCTGGATGCGGAAAAATACATTCCGAAGGTTCGAGGAGCCTGTCCTGTTTCCCGCCTTTTTGGACACGATTTTTAATACTGCACATTCCGTGCTGTTCCCAGGGGTGCGCTTTCGGCAAGCGCGCCGACAAGAAATATTACCGTTTATTCACTTTTGACTCTTCTACGGCCTGAAACCGGAGGGACCAGGGTATGGCGAAAGAAGGCTACCAGGCAATGCGCCTGGTAGCTCACACGGGTCTCAATGCAGGGCTGTGCCGCTCCACCCTGTGGATCTGGCGAATTTGATCAAATTGGCATTTCCTGGTGGAGAACAAGCTTACAGGGTCCACCGGAATTAATCTTTTTTTTTCGGTTTTTCTGAAGCAGGATGCTTCATATTCATGTAGACGCCGCCCACTTCAAGCTCATCGAGCATCTGCTTCAACCGCTTCTCTTTCGTGCTCTGGCGTTTTGCCCGGTTGATCCATCCGAGATAATCGTTCTGCTGGTAGGCCGGACGCGCTTTGAAGGCAGCCATCAGATTATGTTTTTCAAGAGCTTCGGCCACAAAGGCGGGCATGGGGTTTCGGGCTCGTTGCAGGTTGGAAAAATCTCGGCTCATATGCCAGGCCATCTCCTTTGGCAGAAAATTCTACCCTCAAATGAAGCGATTCAAAAAATGACGCGCCCCATGCTTGCGCCAACAAGTTATTCATGATGGAGCTGCTTCTGCAGGTACCAGGAACGCGTACCGAACACGAAGGTCCCCGGCATATCGCCAAAAAAAAGCCGCACCTGGTCCAACAGCCACGCCTGAGCGGATTCGAGGGTGTCCCTGCCACTGTCAACAGCGGCAACGATATTGGATTGCGTCAGGAGATAAGCGACCAGTTCTTCGGGAGTAAAAGTGACTTCATTCTCAAAGGTATCTTCGCCAATGAACGCAAAGCCCGCTTTTCCAGCCTGCTCCAGGGTAAGCGGCTGGCTGTCGCGGGGTGGAGTCGGAAAGCGCTTTAAATACACTTCTCTCCCCCAATCTCTGAAGCCCGGATTTTCTCGCATGATGCCCCTGAACCCATTGTTATACACCACGAGCCAACCTTCTCCTCGAATGACCCGCCAGGCTTCCCGTAGAAAGCGTTCTCGATCAAACCAGTGAAATGCCAGTGCAGTTGTCATGAGTGGGGTCGAATCGCTCCTTAAAGGCATGCTCTCGGCGAATGCCTGTGCGTAATGCACTCGTGAACGCCGTTCGGCGTAAAGGAGCATGCCCTGCGAGATGTCTATGCCAACCACACTCTCCGCAATGTCGAGTAAAGCCACCGCTGACTGACCCGTTCCGCAGCCAACGTCTATGGCGAGAGGGATTCTTTCCCGGACATTCAATGCAGCCAGGGCACGATCCAGCGCTAGAGGATGGAAGAACGGCCGACTCCGGGCGTATCTCTCTGCTTCATCTTTACTGCTGAAATATGCCATACATTTCCGCGATATTTTCGCTGCTAAAAAGCAGTGAATGAACCGTTACGAACAGGGAAATAAAGGATTTTGGCACGCCGTCCTGGTCAAGCGGGTTGTCCTGCGATCATGTTTCTACTTTTTATCAGGATAAATCCTGTTGAAAAACCAGGCCAGGGCCTGCGAAAATACCGGTACTTTCGGTTGTGTGAAGATGCTCTCAAGGACGGAACGAGAAACGAAAGGCCGCCAGATGAGCAGGAACACCAGCGCTCCGGCTAAGAAACCGGCAATAAGCGTTATGAGCAGGACAGCCATCCCAACCAGCAGCTCCAGGCCGCTGGAGTCGTGCGCCTCGAAGACGCCCGGTGCGACCCCCTTGAGGATCCAGACGAGCAGAAAGATCGCACCCACGGCGGTAGTGAGGGGGATGAAAACGGCTGTGAGGAAAAGCCAGCGATCGCGTTGATTCATTTCCGTTGCCGGGATTATACCTGCATACAACGCAAGCTCGGACCTCAACGGCGCATTCGTGTATCACTTTCTAGGGTTTGATATTATTCTGTTCCAAAAACGCGCTCCGACCGGCTTCTCCCTCAAGAACACAGGCCTAAGGCTGCGATTGCCAACTGGAATATCACCAGCATGCGCCTTATCCGGGGGGATTCTATTGGCCGCTCCGCTGATTCTGGCAGGAAAGAGAAAACGATTACAATACATTTCAACTCACTGAGCGTCGTTTCACCGGGAGCTAATTGTGGACTGGTCCGGACGACAAATCAAAGGATATGAACTGTTGGAGCCTCTCGGCCAGGGTGCCTTCGGGGCTGTATACCGCGGTTTTCAATCCCAGATCAACCGGGATGTAGCGGTTAAGATTATCCTGCCAGAGCACGCCAACCGCCCGGAATTTATCCAGCGCTTTGAATCCGAAGCCCACCTGATTGCCCAGCTGGAACATCTGCATATCGTGCCCCTGTATGATTACTGGCGCGAGCAGGATGGGGCGTATCTGGTCATGCGTCTGATGCACGGCAGTTTGAAGGATCTGCTCGAAACACGCCGTCTAACACTGGAGGAAGTTTCGAGGATTATTGAGCAGATCGGCTCCGCGCTCGCACTTGCCCACCGCCGGGGTGTCATCCATCGCGACCTCAAGCCTGCCAATATCCTTCTGGACGAAG
The DNA here is from genome assembly GCA_041564295.1 of Anaerolineales bacterium. Taxonomy (GTDB): domain Bacteria; phylum Chloroflexota; class Anaerolineae; order Anaerolineales; family JABWBV01; genus DATDOR01. The sequence continues at coordinate 5,732 of JBFGQG010000040.1, forward strand.
ACGGTAACGCCTACTTATCCGATTTCGGAATCGCTAAAGGCATCCAGATGAATCAGGGACTGACAGGTACAGGCGCGATTCTCGGCTCGCCCGGTTATATGGCCCCTGAACAAATCAAGAGTGAATCGATCACTTCGCAGACTGATATCTACGCATTGGGAGTGGTGTTGTATGAACTGCTCACCGGCAATCATCCTTTCCCGGACACCCCAGTCGGCGTATTGATGCTCAAACAGGTCAGCGATCCCCTGCCCAGGCTGACGGATGCGCACTCCGATCTGCCGCAAGGCCTGGATGACGTGATCCAGCGTGCCACCGCCAAAGTTTCGGCGCATCGCTACGCCGACGTGACGGCTTTCCTGACCGACTTCCGGTTGGCGCTGAACTTAAAAGCTGCCCATGAATCAGAATTCTCTTTCGGCGACTGGGTTCGCCGGCGGCGGTTGGCGCTGGAAATGTCACAGGTAGAGCTTGCCCAGATCGTCGGCTGTGCTCCGGCTACTATACAAAAAATTGAAACTGGGGAACGCCGCCCATCGCGTCTGCTTGTGCAGCAGCTGACAGACCACCTCCTCTTTGACCAGGACGCCCTGGGAGAGGGCGCGAATTTCGGAACTGGGCCTGAAACGAGCGAGTTTCTGGAACGTTCTATGGATTTTTCTTATCTCCAGCATACCGATGAAAATCCGGCTTACAGCGATGGGTTTATGTCGAAAACACCTGAAAGCAGACCTCCGGTCTTTGTCGCCCGCAAGAAAGAGCTCGAATCTCTTAAAAAGCCGCTTAAGACTATTCTCAATTATCAGGGGCAGGTGGTGTTCATCGTTGGAGAGGCAGGATACGGAAAGACTACCTTGTTCAATGAATTTACTCGGCGGGTTATGGAGGACCATCCGGATCTCATCATCGCGCGGGGAAGCTGCAACGCGTTCAGCGGAATTGGGGACCCCTACCTGCCGTTTCGCGATGTACTTGGTATGCTCCGCGGAGATATCAGAACCCAATGGTCAGCAGGGATCCTTTCGCGCCGCCAGGCAGAGAATCTGGCATCTTTCTCTACCCAGGTCCATAAGGTGCTTTCCCAGGAAGGTCCTGACCTGATGAACGTGATCGCTCCTGGCAAATCGGCAGCCGCCTCCGCTGGCGAGCGGGAACGATTATTTATTTTCGAGCAGTTCACACAGGTTTTCCACACCCTTTCCCTGAAGAAGCCCATGGTGGTATTGCTGGATGACCTGCAGTGGGCGGATTCAGCTTCACTGAGCCTGTTGTTTCATATTGGCATGCGGCTCGCAGGTGCCCGTATTTTACTGATCGGCTCGTACCGGCCAAGCGACATTTACGTAAACAAGCGGCAGGGCATGGGGGGTTTCCAACATCCGCTGCATGAAATGGTCACTGAATTTCGCCGGCGGTACGGGAATATCGAGATCGATCTTGGAGATTACCCGGAAGAAGAAGGGCGGTTATTTATAAATGATTACCTGGATTCGGAGCCGAATAAGCTTGGGCGGGATTTTCGTGAGGCCCTTTTTCAGCGCACGCGTGGTCACCCGCTTTTCACGGTCGAGCTTCTTCGGGCCATGCAGGAGCGCGGGGATATCTATCAGGACGATAACCGGTCCTGGGCGGCTTCACCAGCGCTGGTCTGGGAGTCGCTTCCAGCGCGGGTCGAAGCCGCAATCGAACAGCGTCTCGGACGGCTGGAGGCAGACCTGCACGAGATCTTATCAATCGCCAGCATCGAAGGAGAATTTTTTACGGCCCAGGTGATTGCGCTGGTATCAGGAACGAATGAACGGACCTTGCTGCACCGACTTTCCGCAGAGCTCGTTTCTCGTCACAAACTTGTGCTCGAACAGGGGGAGGTTGAGACCAAAGAAGGCATTCTGGCACGATATAAATTCGGGCACGTGATCTTCCAGGAGTACCTGATCAACCGGCTCAGCCGGGCTGAAAGAAGGATGCTCCATCGCGCTGTTGCGGAGGCTATCGGCATTTTATATGGAGAAGAACGGCAGGAGGTTGCACCTCAACTCGCCCGGCACTACCGCCTCGCTGGCGACCGCGACCTGGCACTTAAATACTCCCTGAAATCCGCTCTCCTGGCAGAAGGCATGCACGCTTTAGACGAGGCGGTTCGGCACCTGCACCATGCCCTCGATATGCTTTCTCCCGGGGAATTTCACCGCGAACGTTTTGAGATTCTTGAGCGGCTCGGGGACGATTATGCATTACTGGGCGACCGGCCGCGTGCGCTGTCCCTGTACGAACGCGCGCTGGATCTCTGGTATATCCGGTCAGACGGGATCAAGCCCGACGCGGTACGGTTACACCGTAAGATTGGAGAAATGGTTGTCTACATGACCTGGTTCGAGGATCGCCGACGATTTGAAAGCACTGGCCACAACCACCTGGTGGCAGGGCAGCGGCTTATCGAGAACGATCCCTCTCACCAGGAAACCGCACGGTTGTTGACGACTCTGGCTAACGAAGCCTGGCTGATCCACGAGCCGGCTAATTGGGACCTAGCGGAAGAATTCGCACTACGGGCTGTTGCGATGGCGGAAGAGCTGGAGTCAGACACCGAACTCTCGGCGGCTCTTGATGCGTTGGGAAATGTCTACGGTGGACGCGGGATGTTCCGTGAAAGACTGGATGTTTCCCTGCGCCGGTTGGCATTGAGCAGGTCGCCTGATTTTCGCGACCTGCGTCAGAAAGCGAACATCCTTCAACAGACAGGGTTTGCTTATCAGCAGGTGGGAGAGTATCGGGACGCTTTACCTTATCTATTCGAGGCTGAAGAGATCAGCTCGGAAATCCAGGCCCTGGACCAGCTCTTTCGCGCCCTGCGGCACCAGGCAACCTGCTGGTTCCGGCTGGACGAATGGGGAAAAGTCCTGGAGATCGAACAGAAGAGATTGGCGCTGGTAGAAAAATATCCGAACTTTGACGAACGTGTGGGGCCAACCTGATACCCACTGGCGCTCACAGCGGGCGCCCACGCGTTGCGTGGGAATCTGGAAAAGGCCAGGGAATACACCCGCCTGTCTTACGACATGATGGTTGCCAACGACGGCCCTCAGGAGCATTGGGGGAGAGACAATTTATTTTGACAGAGTTTGCCGGAGTCGGCTTCGGGTGAGTTCACCCAGACACAGCAGGTTTTGGCTAACGCTCTTCGGCACACGGCTGAGTGGGTCGGGGATCATGATATCTACGCAGCCATGGTGGATACGGCTGCTCGTTCAAAAAACCGCGAGATTCTTCAACAGATCACACCCCTTGCAGAGGAAAGCGCCGGTCGATACGAACATCAACTCTATATGGGTATCGCTAACCGGGCCTGGGGCATCCTCTACCACCTGAACGGTGACCTCCCGGATGCGCTGACCCGCCTTGAGGAAGCCAATACCCTGTTTGAAACAACCGGCGCCAGGTGGCAGTTGGGCCGCACGCTCCTCTGCACTGCCGAGGTCTTGCGAGAGATGGGCGAAGTTGCCGCCTCGATCGAAAAGGCGGAAAAAGCCGCGGCCCTGTTCGACGTGGTCCATGCGGTGGAGGAACACAAACAAGCAAAGCGTTTGCTCGCAGAGCTGGGCAGCGCAGGTCAGTGATGGTTTCCCTGCCTACAAGCATTACGCATTAAGAGACCTTCTTACTCATATTCTCATTGAAATGCTGATCGTATAAGTGGCGCTTCGCGTTTGCGTATTGTTTGATCATACGCTTATGGAATCACCTATCATGGACCCCCGGTATATTTCCCGGCCTTCGCAATCGATCCAGAAAACATCCACATCCAGCAGCGATGGGTTATCAAGCGACAATTCCATAGGATGCCGGCTCTTCATTCGCCAGATATGGTCTTTAATATCCGAAATTTTCAATACCTGACCGGGAAGGATCCGGTTAGGATCGCAGCCGATGATATCCCGGCTGGCCTCGTAGATCGGCATCCTCAAATCGATTATGGCTGCTCCGTAATGGTAGAGAGAAATGTGGCTTAGTGTATCCCCCGGCTCAACCTGGTTTTCAGTCAGAAACTTCCCGCTTTTTGGAGGTGGGTTAAAAAGGGATATGCAATACCATCCCCGGATAGATACGGGATGGGCTGTCTCCGATGATGTCGCGATTGGCTTCATAAATCGCCATCCATTTTGGTTGCGCTGAGGGCCCCTAATACTTTAGGGCGGTGCCGCACAGAGTATCACCAGTCAAAACCTTACGTTGCGCCAATATTCTCGGAGAGGATGTTTTGCCAGCCATATTTTCTCCTCATCGGCAATTCATCCAAACGAATTGAAACGCAACAAAGGACAGGACTCTGGATGGAAAACCGAATTCCGATCCTGAGACAGAGATAGCTTTAACCGTATTCAGTTTGAAGACAATTTGCGCGGAATAAATAAGTGCAGGCCTGGAACCTTGCTGATTTAGACGAGGTTATTTTGGCTTGATCCCGGAAAGCACCAAAAATGAATACATCAAGATAATCGTCAGTGTGGCCATGAAATACGAGCTGACGGTCGCGCTGACGGACCAGCTGCCGGGCAAGAATTTCAACTCGTCATATATGGAAAGTAAAAAGCTGACCAGGCTGCCGAGGACGCCAGAAATAATGCTGGCGTTATAAAAACCTAGATGAGATGGGTCTACAAGTTTGCTGTAGCCCAACAGCAGCAGCGCACTGACAGCGATTCCAAAAAAAGGAAGCGTCGAATGCCAGAACTCCAACAGCGTGCTATCCGGGCAGTCGAACCCTGGACATGCTTTCATTGTCAGAAAGCCAACCGTCACCATCAATGGAATGGACAGGCACAGAACGACGCCGATCTTGAGCCAGAACAACTTCCGTTCTGTCTCAGAAGGCATGTCCAGGGCAAGGATCTTCGCCAGCCTGTTGACATCCGTGTGCCAGCGGTTGTCGGATAGCGACAGCGCGTTCCTCGTGGACAGCGGCCGCAACCTCTCCGGTAATTCATCCGCCCTGGGCATCTGGCCGTTTTCCACCAGCACCGGGACAACCAGTTTTTTAAGTTCGAGCGCCGCGGCTATTTCTTCTGCAATCCAATCTTCCGGATCGTTCAACCGGAGGCCGCCTTTTTCATCCTTGCTCGTCAACCAGTCCGGTCCGATCAATACGATGATCGCATCCGCATTTGCCAGCGTGTTCTGGATGGCATCGCCAAAATCCTGCCCCCCTGCGATGCTCTCGATATCCCGAAAAATTCGATCCTTTCCAAAATACTGCTCCAGTGTATCCGCCAGCCGGCCGGCCTCGCCGCGTGTGTCGGCTCGCCTATAGCTGATAAAAATTTTGCCTGCAGTTTTCCTGGGGCCTCGCATAAAACAATTTTCCTTATCCTGCTTCAGTCGCTGAGGAAATTGAGCCAGGATTTGTGTTTTGATCTTCGTAAAGGATCAGTCGTTGATGAACCATTTAATATTATTGACGGTCCGGCAGACTAAGCAAACTACGTAATATATATTGATCAAATTAGAAATTGCCTGGTATGGGTATCGGCGATTGTTGTTAATGTATCATATTTTGAAGCTGTCTGTTTCAAAGTGGGCCTCACTCATTGATAAAGAAATACCGTGGGAGGTGTAAATCCATTACCTTCAGCATATCCGGAAATTTTCATTTTGTATGCAGGAAAATCAGCGTGATTTAGATTTATTGCCAGGATATTTCGTCGGCCTGGTCTCGATAAGCACGACATATTCTGCCCCACAGTTGCGGTCACACTACACCGGGGCCTGATTTCTGCCGGCGAGCAGCCATGTAGTTTTCGCCGATCGTGCGGATTTTCTCCACACCATATTTTTCTGCCAGGGCATCAAAATGGGAGTAGATCGTATTCAGCAATTCAATCATTCTGGCAGGCGCCATATTCGCGGACATGGACGTAAAGTCGACCAGATCGCAAACCAAAATGCTGGCAGAGTCGTAATGATCGGCGATGGTCCTCTCCTTGACCTTAAGCGTATCTGCGATCGTCTTCGACAGAATGTTCAGCAGCAGCGATTCGGATCGTTCTCTTTTTTGCGCGAGAAGTTCCAGTGCATGGTTCTTCTCACGCTTGAATTAGTGGATCGTTTAATAAAAATCCATGAGATTACAATGACCATGTACGTGTTCTCAAAAACAACATTCCGGGAGACGTTCGCCGGATTATTCACGTCGGGGTCAAGGATGCTGAATAGGACCACCAGTCCCAGCAATGCAAGAAACCAATTTCTGATCTGGCGCTGATTCAGAACCAGGATAATCAGCATGAGCGGCAATAGCGGGAACATATAGACGCTGAAGTTGACGATAAAGCCTCCATTGTTTACTCCCCAGGACATGGCGGCCAGCAACGGTAAAATGACGCTGATCGACAAATGAAAAGAGAATTGACCTCTTGATTCAATGGTTCACCCCCAGTATCTCATGTGTCGCATAACTGCTGTTCCACATGGGAACCGCCCATAAGGCCACGTGGTTAAACGTGAACGATCATTTTCAGGGGTCCGAAGGTTTGGTTTCAAAGCCGGGCGCAGGTCTGACCAGCCCGGACCAACGGATATCGACTTACAGACTGCACTACGCAGCCCGGTAGCCGGAATCGACAGGCTCGGCCAACCGCGCCTTCGGAAGGTATACGGAAAGCATCCAGCAAATCAGCAGCAGCAAAATGGTGGCAACCATCAGGAGGTTGCGCAGGTGTTGCGGGTCGATTGGGCGAGTGCGGGAACGTTCAAATTCTTCAACAGCTTCATAGCGTGCAGCGTGACCCATTTGGATGGCTGGCCGATTTCTTCGAATGTTATATATTTTTGCATCCAGCGACCGCCCTTTGGGTGCTTTTCGCACGGCCAGCGCCCCTGGTCATCCTGCTTCTCAAGAATGATGTCTAACCCGGTTTGAATTCGCGGCTCATCCGGGTCGATGTGTGGCGCGATCAGCATCAATACCTCCAGGATATCCGAATCAAACCGCAGTGGAAACCCAAACTGCAGCCATCTTGGGCTTGGTTTTGATTTCCCGTATTTGTAAATGCCCGAATGCAAGAACTGTTCTATTGCCAGGTTTCGAGATTTTTCAAGCTGCGGCGTTATCCAATCGGCCGGTAAATCCTGGTAGACTCTCAGGACGTCCGCAGTCGCCCAAAGGCATGAAAACGGGTTTTTTTTAGAGACACACGGCCAGACGCCATCTTCGCCCTGGACCTGAACCAACCAGTCGAACAGTGCGTGCGTTCGAGGGTCGTTCTCGTATCCAAACCACAGCATCTGCTGGAGCAACATCGCGCCATGGCAGGGAAGTTTGACCATGCGCCCTTTGAGTTCGATCCCATAAGCCCCATCCTCCAGCAAACAGCCGTTGATCCGATATTCCAGTGCTCTTCTGACCGCTTCATCACCAGGATACCCCAACCACATCAGAAGCTGCAGGTTACCCTGCGTGCCGTGATGAGGTCTTGCATCAGACCCCCAGTATCCTTCCGGCTTCTGTCCTCTTAGCAGCTTTTTAATCGGCTCGGAATTGGCAATCGCCTTGGTTTCCGAGACGACCTCCGGATCTTCTTCCGGCTTATCCAGGATCCAGCGATACGTGAAGTATTTTATAGACGGATCGGAGTCTTCCAATAACCAATCCGTGGCGTCAGCGTTCAGTAAAGATTTCCAGTTTTCCATGATCTTCTTCTTTTCCCCTTTCTCTCTTCCGTTTACGATCTGGATACGGATGCCGTATCCAGATTTGTCTTATGTCCAGGCTTTTCGGAAAATCTCCCCGGTATCGAATATGAACGTGCGCACTCTCCGGATTTTCCCCTGCCGGATCTGCATGACACTCACACCCTTGTTCTTTAGCGAAAACCCTTTTTTGTTCGTGACATCCGCATCCCAGCTCACGATTGCTACGTTGTTCCCCGTAAAATCGAACAGATTGGTGACGGCGATATGCGTCGGGGTGATTTCCAGCTCTGGAAACTGCTCGAAATCACGCCTGTAAAACGCGCGTATGGCTTCGATTCCGCTATGCGTGCCGCTGATCTCGGGGATATCTCCAGGGTATTCCAACACGGCGTCATCTGCCCAATCCTTCAACAATGCGTCCAGGTCATGTCTCTCGAGCGCGGCCATCGATTCAGGGACCTTACGTTTAATGATTAATGCGCCGATCATATTCTCCTCCTTATGCCGCAGTTCTGAGTTTGGTCATACGTGTCAGCAGCCTGATAACGACTTTTGTAGGCTTATCCAACCTGCGAGCGAGGCGATCGATCTGCCGGGCGGTGCCTTCGGTCAGAACGGCAGCTTCCCAGAATTCAGCCAGGTAGGCGCGCAATTCCTGGACATCCTCTGCGTAGA
>JBFGQG010000041.1:0-13923 GCA_041564295.1 Anaerolineales bacterium
CAGGGTGGAAGTGATCGATTTACGGACGATATCGCCGTGGGATAAAACGACCGTGCTGGCCTCTGTGCGGAAGACAGGCCGGCTCCTAGTCGCTCATGAAGACACGCAGACGGCAGGTTTTGCCGGGGAAATTATTGCTACAGTTATTCATGAAGCGTTTGAGTATCTGGATGCGCCGGTCGGACGCGTCACCACGCCGGATGTTCCTATTCCGTATAACATTGCAGCTATGAATGCAGTTATTCCAGGGGTTGATGTGCTTCGAATCAGGATGGAGGAGACGTTGTTATATTGATGGCGTCACATGTAATAGACGCTAAACTTCCTTCTCAAAAACCTTTCTTATCACATGGGGTGGTAAATCCCAAATTCCAGTCACCATATCCAGCACATGTGTAAGCCCGGTAGTGATCGGCTTTGTCAGAATAAACTCGTTCATCGTATGAGCGCCACCACCAAGCGTGACACCGATACAAACCGCCTGGAGCCCGTGGCTGAGAGGAATATTAGCGTCTGTGGATCCGATACGAAGCTGCGGTTCAATTTGAAGGTCGTGCAGGCTGCGAACTGCCAATTCGACCAGTGGATGGTCCACCGGCAGCTCGCCTCCCGGCCGGTCGCCGATAATATCCATATCAACGTCTAAATGCTCGCTTTTCCGGCTTTCGACGAGGCTTTCCACCTGCCGGATAATGTCCTCCAGGACCCCGGACGATTCTGATCGAAGATCGAGTTCGACAGATGCTTTGGGTGCGATTGTATTGATCGAAGTGCCCCCTTCAATGACGCCTACGTTGTAGGTCGTGCGTGGGACCTCCGGAAAATGGATGTCTGCCAGGTTTGTGATGAAACCGGCGATCTCGTGGATGGCCGATGGACGTCCAAAATGGGCCCACGAATGCCCGCCGATCGTAGAAAAAGTGATACGGTACCGCCGTACCCGCAGTGCCCTGTGATAGACATGACCAAGTGCTGTCCCTTCGAGGACCAGGTATGCAACCGGCTGTTCATAAAACCGGTCGACGACGGCCTTCATCCCGTTCAGGTCACCCAATCCTTCCTCGCAAACATTTGCGACGAGCCACAGGTCGCCGGGAAGGGTGATCGCGCGGTCCCGCAGCAGCCAGATGAGGCCTGCCAGCGAGGCGACGGCGAAAGAATTATCGCCTATCCCGGCACCGAAAATCTGCGAGTCTTTCCGGATGATCTCAAGTGGTGTTTCACGGGGGAAGACCGTGTCCAGGTGCGCGCTGACGACGATAGGCGGTCTTTCCGAATCTGCTCCGGGCAACCGGGCGTAAACATTGCCCGTTGAGTCGATTTCGACATCCGAAAGATCTTCCTTCTCGAATAATTTGCGGACAAATTCTGCCCGTTCGAATTCATCGAATGTCGGTGCAGGGATCTGCTGTATCCGAATAGCGAGGTCTACAAGCCGGCTGGTGATCGATTTCATATGGTTATACTTTGCGGATGGATTGTTTAATCACGTCGAGGCGCGCTTTTGCAAGACCCGGGAGCGAATCCAGAGGGAAAAACGGACCGCTGCCTTCGATCGTCAGCGAGGCGGAGACGTTTCCGTAAAGCGCTGCCTGTACTGGGTCGAAGGTCTGCCGCCAACCGGCGAGGAAGCCGCCGCAGAACGAATCGCCAGCGCCAGTCAGGTCTATTTCGCGGCCGGGGTAAGCCGGGATTTCGTAACGGTTGCCTGAAGCGGCATCGTAGAGGTACTGGCCGCGAATCGCACGCTTGATCACGATGATTTCACAGCCGAGTGCGGCGAGCGCTTCAGCCATTTCCCAGAGATCTTCACTGCGTCCGAGGAAAAGCTCACGGATTTTCTCTTCAGAGGGCAGGAAGGCTGTCAGGCCCGTGACAATGGCCGAGACCTGGTCGAAGAAGTTGGCATTCATATAAGAGCGACTGGGATCGAGCGTGAGAGTCGTGAAGCCTGATTGGCGCATAAGCGACGGGATAAGGGAATGTGTGAGGTAATCGAGCGGGCAAAAGTGCGCCGCGGTGGCGTGGAAATAATCGTTGGGGATATCTTTCTGACGGATGGAGTGTGACGTGAGCTGGTCACGACTGTCCAGCCGGCTGGTCGGATCGTCATACCCAAAGAGGCTTTTAGGGAACTGCAGCTCACGGCGGGCGAAGTGGGCCACGGGGTTATCGGTGTGGCGAGTGTGGAGGTCAGAGTAAGCGATGAACTGGCGGAGGTCCATCGCTTCCGGCAGGATGTTGATGCCCTCGGTATTGAAGCCGCGCTCCGAAAATTTCCGGATCCAACTCTGCGGGTAATCTTCACCCACGCGGGCCACCAACCCAATATCGTCCTCCCACAGCTTGAGGCCGGCAGCAGCATAAAGCAACGCCCCACCGGGTGTGTCGAGTTGAGGGCGGCCGTTAGGCGGTAGGAGGAACATGCGCCGGAGAGGGCCGAAGGTGAGGTGGCGCGGAGCGGAGGATGCCATGGGGAGATTATACCTTGCAGGTGATGTGCCAGCGGGATAGAAGCTTGACACGATCGCCCCTTTTGGTACAATACCGATCGCCATTCCTCGGTAGCTCAATCGGCAGAGCGAGCGGCTGTTAACCGTTAGGTTGTAGGTTCGAGTCCTACCCGAGGAGCAGCATTATCGAAGCGAGACTTGATCACCAGGTCTCGCTTCTTGATTCATGGATAACAGCTTTTTACATACAAATCATACTGCGCATATACAATAGATGGGTTGGCGAGATTGAAAACATATGGAGCGCAATGGTATTTTCCATGCTGACGCATCAGGATTCTGGTTATTTGACATATTTGGAACTCCAAATATGTCATAATAATTGAAGACTTATCAACCAGTCCTTTGGAAAAGGGTGAAAAAAATGGAAATCCAATCTGCGATTCGCTCCGTCGAATCTGATCCCGAAAAGCTTGAACTGCTCTACCAGGAAGCCCTGCGCGGGGGAAAAGAAGCCGAATTCCGCTCAGCTATCCACGCCTGCCGTGATGCTAGCCCGGAAAACGTGCTCTTCACAGCCTGGTATTACCGTCTCCAGCAGGATGAACCTGCTGACCCGGCTGCTCGTCGAGCCTCAAACTGGCTCATCGCCATTCCATTAAGCATCCTCACCAGCCTGATTTTCTGGGCAATATCAGGTCTTGAACACCCCGATCTAAACGACGCCCCGTTCCCCTACCTCATCCTGCTCTGGTCCCCAATCGCTACAACAGCCGGGCTGATATACCTGGGTGTCGGAGGGAAAAAGAAGTTAAGCGCTGGGATTGCGCTCGGACTCGGATTGCTGGCTGCAGCGGCCTACGCCTTTTTCCTGATAACCTTGTTCGATGTGAACTGGAAAATAGACAGCTATCTCGGGGTCGCTGCAATTCACATTCCCTTGCTGAGCTGGGCCGCCATCGGGATTGTTGTGTTGGGTTTAAAATCAAGCGTTGAGGACCGTATCGCTTTCCTGATCAAATCCGTAGAGGTAATGGTCACTGCCGGTGTGTACCTTGTCGTCGGCATGATCTTCGGCGGCATCACACTGGGGATGTTTGCTGCCCTGAGCATCGACCTCCCGGAAATCTGGCTGCGCCTGATCGCGGCAGGTGGGTTTGGCCTGCTGCCGGTACTGGCTGTGGCGACGATCTACGACCCGGCTGTACCGCCTTCTAACCAGGATTTCAACCAGGGACTCAGCCGCTTCGTCGGGACAATGATGCGGCTCCTGCTCCCTTTGACCCTGGCAGTCCTGGCGATTTACATCGTTGTGATCCCGTTCAATTTCTTTGCACCTTTTAAAAACCGGGACGTGCTCATCGTTTTCAACCTGATGCTTTTCGGTATCATGGCACTTCTGCTGGGCGCTACACCGGTGCGGGGGAATGAAGTGAAACCCCCAATCCAGCGCTGGCTGCGGGCAGGCGTCCTTTCCGTGACGATCCTCGCTACCCTGGTCAGCGTCTATGCACTTTCGGCAACGGTTTACCGCACGGTGGAGGCCCGCCTGACGATTAATCGCCTGACGATTATCGGCTGGAACGCAATCAACATCGGCATCCTGGCCGCGTTGATTTTTAATCTGTTAAAGAACGGGCGCGATGGCTGGATCAGGGCAATGCATTCCGTTTTTAGCAAGGCAACAAACGCCTATATCGTCTGGGCATTATTCTTGGTGATCGTTTTGCCGATTTTATTCTTATGAATATCGAAACCGGAAGCCGGAGGCTGAAGCCCCGGCTCCTTTAATTTTCTGATATCCTTCCCGAAAATCATGGAGGTTGCCCGCGATGGTTCTTGAAGTCGTCAATGTCAATATTATCCCCGGCAAGGAGGCTGAATATGAAGCTGCCCTTGCAGAAGCCTGGAAGGTTGTTGCGCGCGCGCCGGGCTTCGTCAGCTTTGAAGTCAAACGCTGCATCGAACGTCCCTCTCGATACATACTGCTCATCAACTGGAAAACGATCGAAGCGCACATGGAAGGTTTCCGCAATTCACCGGATTTCCAGGTCTGGCGCGGGATGGTCCAGCACCTATACGACGGTGCTGCGCTTGTCGAACACTACACCACGATCCCGATCTAACACAGATCCGAAACCACATAGGAGTAAGACATGCAGTACCGTAATTTAGGCGCTTCGGGCCTGAAGGTCTCCGCGATCGGGCTGGGAACCAACCAGTTCGGCGGGAAATGCGACCTCGAAACAACGAAAAACATCATCGCTGCCGCTATTGAAGCAGGCGTAAATTTCATCGATACCGCCGACATCTACCAGCAGGGACGTTCTGAGACATTCATTGGCCAGGCGCTTAAAGCAATTCGCCGTGATGAGGTCATCATCGCCACGAAAGTGCGCAATCCTGTGGGAGAGGGGCCAAACCAGCGGGGAACGTCACGACACCATATCCTCAATGGCATCGAAGCGAGCCTCAAGCGCCTTGACACGGATTATATTGACCTGTATCAGATTCATGCATGGGACGCCTCGTCCCCCGTAGAGGAGACCATGCGCGCCCTTGACGACCTGGTGCGCTGGGGCAGGGTGCGTTATATCGGCGCGTCCAATTACACGGCCTGGCAGCTTACCCATGCCAACGCTGTTGCCCATGAAAGGGGCTGGGAGAAATTTGTCTCAGTCCAACCCCATTACCACATGCTTGAACGCAAGATCGAGCAAGAGTTGGTCCCGGCCTGCAGATATTTTGGGATCGGCGTCCTGCCTTATTTTCCAATCGCAGGCGGATTCCTCACTGGTAAATACAAGCGCGGTGAAGGAGCGCCTGCAGGGTCGCGCGGCGAGACCAGCCAGTACGTCCAGCGTTATATGACGGACGCAAACTACGATAAAGTAGAGCAACTGACTGAATTTGCAATTGAGCGAGGTCATTCATTGAACGACCTTGCCCATGCCTGGCTGCTCGCCACTCCGGTCGTTTCATCGGTGATAACCGGCGCAACCAGGGTCGAGCATGTAATTTCAAATGCTGCTGCAGGGGAATGGGAACTTACGATTGAAGAGAAATCCGCTGTGGATGATATTTTGGCTGGGTGACCTTCGCAAGGCTTAAACCTTGCGAAGGTCACTATTAATTTTTTTATCAAGCCGCAGGAGCCGCTTTTGCAGTTCCGGTTGCCATTGAAACCGCATCAGGATCGGGAAACCGCTCGTGCTGATAGTGTCCAGCGCTGCTTGTGTCCACTTACGGGCAGTTTCCAGTTCCCGTTTCTTGTGTTCATAATATTTCGCCAATTCTTCATGGGCGTAAATCTCGCCTTTTCCCGCTGAAGTTTTCCAGAGCTTGATGGCTGCGTCCCAATTTTCCTGGCGTTTGAATACAAAGGACAGCCGCTTTGCCGCCTCCAACCAGGTATCCTGTTCGAGAGGACGTCCCAGGCATTCCATGTAAAGCGCCTGTGCCTCGGAAACTTGCCCCAGGTCTTCATGCAATTTGCCGATGGATAAGAGGTCGAGGTCATGAGCTGCAGCGTGCACGGGATCCGAAAGGAGATCGGCGATGTGGGTGAGCAGCGCCGACATTGTCAGCACGTCCATGGCGTTGTGGTAAATAACGCCCTTCAGAGGCTCGGCATCGCCGGTTTTGAGGTAATCCAGGTATATCTGTGGTACGAGATAGCCTGGCACTTCCTCAGCGCCGCGTGAAACGCCGAGGATTTCTTCCTCGAGGTCGCCCAGCCGGCGACTCGCCAGACGCGCCCGCCAAAGCTTTCTTGCCAGGTGCAGCAAGTCCAGGTGGGGCAGATCGCGCAGCGGTGTGGGCCACCGGTACAGCTGGTAACGAGTGTTGAGCACGGGCACGTCGAACGATTTGCCGTTGAATGTGACGAGAGCTTTAGCTCCAGCCAGGAACTGCTCTATCGCTGCCAGTTGGCCCTGCTCCTCGCCCGGTTCACGCAAAAAGAACTGTGCCAGCTGGAATTCGTCCCCTTCAAACTTTGCAATCCCGACCATGAAAGCGAAGGTCCCGACACCTCCGGATAGACCCGTCGTTTCCGTATCGAGAAAGGCAAAATCGGTTTTATCCATCCCAGCGACGTCAACTTCTCCCGCCCAGGCAGCCAGAACTTCGAGAGAACCATCCCCCCATAATGGGGCGGGATAGTCATTACCAGACACGGGGTAGCGCTTCTCGATGACGTATGCGTCGCCGCGCTCTGTTGCTCGCAAATCACCGCCGATATGCTTTGAGACGGATTTATTACGAGTCAGGATGGGGGGCTTGAGCTGGTCCGCACCGGCCTGAACACCAAGTGACTTAAGGCGGTCTGAAATAGAAGGCATCAGGGCTATTGTAGCATCTTCAAGATTGCTGCGGTTTCAGCCTTTCCGCCAGTGCCCAGCTCGCCGCCCGGCCCCACGCATGACGGGCAGCCATCTCTGCAAAGGCAGGATTCAACCAGCTCGATCGCAGATTTCATCAACTCTGCATGGATCTCAAACAGTTTTTCGGAAAACCCGATTCCGGCCGGTATACGTTCGTAAATGATTACGGTTGGTTGGCCATCCCCGAGATGCGATTTCGGATCGGCATGGGTCAGGATGTCTGAGGGGTCACACATGAGGAACAACGGTGCCAGGTGTCCCAGGACAAAGGAAAGGCCAGCCAGGCCGGACCGCACACGCACGGCTGTTTCCGCGCGGCGGTGGCAGGCCGGGCAAAGAGTCATAAGGTTTTCCAACCGGTTGGCCTCTGCCGTTGAATCGAACGACCGGAATGGGACCTTATGGTGGACGTCGTGTGACCGCCCATCTTCAACAAGGCCGCAAGACTGGCATGTATAGCGATCGCGTGCACGGGCGGCATCCCGTGCCTGCGGCCATGCTGCGCCGTACTTGTTGGGATCGCTGCCCCACATTCCTGATTCGCGCAAGGAGTTGACGGTGTCTCCATCCAGAAGCAGCCAGTACGCAGTTGTCTCGAGTTTGGAGGGGGGCATATCGAGCGGTTCCTCAGCCAATCGCAGCTGGGTGCCCCATTGAATTTTCCGATAGCCAGTGACCTGTTCCGTGACCAGCACTTCGCCGCGGCGTTTCTGTGCGCCGGGCACTCCGGCTTCTGCTTTGAGTTCAATCAGTGAGATTTCGGTCTCTCGTTTGGGTTCAGTGTAATAGTCCGTATCAAAAGGGATAAGATTTGCGTGGCCCTCTTCGAGGTCAAGATCTTCTACGAGATATGATTCCGCCTGGTGGAGATAAATCGCTCCGGGATGGACCATCCAGGCGGCTGATTCGCCATCGACTTCGCCGATCGTCTGTGGTGGTACGCCTTCACTGAGAAGGATCAGGGCGATACGCTTCGACGAAGCCGTACGCAGCGAAACGCGCTGAGCGGGTGCGTCTTCGGAAGTCCAAAAATATTGCCCGGCTGATAGCATGAGCGCGCCAGTTTGCACAAGGAATTCGAGGAATTCGGTCACCGTTTCTCCCGGGATCAGACCGAAACCCTCGCCCGGATAAAACGGCCGTTCGAACGCTGCACAGCGGATGTGGTCCAGCAGGATGAGTAGGTTGTCGGGATTGATGAGGGCTGATTCTGGCGACTGTGAAAAGAAAAATTCCGGATGCTGTGCGAGGTATTGGTCGAGCGGGTTGGCGGTGGCAAGTAACAGGGCGAGGGATTCATCCATCCCCCGGCCTGCGCGCCCGGCTTGCTGCCATGTGCCTGAAATCGTACCCGGAAAGCCGGCCAGCACGACTGCACCCATACCACCGATATCGATACCCAATTCGAGGGCGTTGGTTGCTGCTACGACCTTTACTTCGCCCGACCGGATGCCTTTTTCGATCTCACGCCGCTGGGAAGGCAGATAACCGGACCGGTACGACCGGACCGGATCGAGGACTGCGCTGCTGCCAGTTTCTTCCTGAAGGTACCGCAGAGTCAGTTCGACCATGCGCCGAGAGCGGCCGAAAATAATGCCCTGCACGCCGTAATTCAGCAGGTCCGTTGCCAGGAAGACGCTTTCCTGCAGTACGCCTCTCCGCAAGTTAAGCTCTTCGTCGACAATGGGAGGATTGTAAATGAGGAAATGCTGCCCTCCACGGCCGGAGCCGTCATTGGATATCAATTCGACCGGAGCTTCGATCAACTTTTCGGCCAATTCGACCGGGTTTCCGATCGTCGCGGAAGTCAGGATGAATTGGGGCGCAGAGCCGTAGTGCGCTGCGATTCTTTTCAGTCGGCGGAGGACGTTAGCAACGTGAGAGCCGAAAACACCCCGGTAAACGTGCATCTCATCAATGACGATGAAGTGCAAATGCGCGAAGAATTCTGCCCAGCGATTGTGATAGGGGAGAACACCGACGTGCAGCATGTCCGGATTGGTCAAGATCAAACGGCCGTTTTCGCGGATAGCGGGTCGTTTTCCGCGCGGCGTGTCGCCGTCGTATATAGCTGTCGCAACTGGCTCAGGTGCGTTTGTAAGAAGCCGGCGTATTGACGTTTCCTGGTCCTGCGCAAGGGCTTTCGTTGGAAAGAGGTAAAGCGCGCGTGCCTCTGGATATCGAACGAGGCGGTCGAGTACGGGCAGGTTGTAGCAGAGCGTTTTACCGCTGGCTGTGCCAGTCGCTATCGCAGCGTGTTGTCCAGCAGCCGTTCTCTCCCAGGCTTCAGCCTGGTGGCTGTAAAGCGACTCGATCCCACCGGATTTCAAGGCCGCGTGAAGCGAAGGGTGAAGGTTTTCAGGAATTGAAACAGAATTCGGTTCGCGCGGCGGAACACGTTCCCAGCGCGTGATATTTTCCGCAATCTGGGGTGTATTTCGCCAAAAGGTCAGCAGGCGTTGGAGGCTCATGTTACGGTGACCGTCTTCATCCTCAACATCCACCAGGCGGTTAGAGAGAAAGGAATGATTGCAGCTGTGGCGCTGAGAATACCAGCCATTCCATAACCTCCGCCAGCGTAAACCAAACCGCTCGCAAAGCTTGCAAACGCGGTGATCACGGAAATTAAGAGCTCATTCGCGCCCTGGGTTTTGGCCCGCTCTTCCGGCGTCAACAAATCAGAAAGCAGTGCAGAGCCGCCGAGATAGGTGAAATTCCATCCGAGTCCGAGCAGAAACAGCGCAATCCCGATCGGAATGGCACCCGTCCAGACCGGTGCAAGCACGCTTGATCCGAACAACATCGCGGCTCCTGAGAGGATGACCGGACCGCGTCCCCACCGGTCCAGCAGCTGCCCGGTGACCATCGATAGGGCGAACATGCCGAATGTGTGGGCGGAGAAGACGTTGGAGATATGCATCATCGAGTGGTCGTGGGCGCGCATGTAAAGCGTTGTAATGCCCATCAAGCTGATCATGACGAGCTGGCCGAAGACCATCGAAGTCACTGCGACCAGGGCTGTGGGCGTACGCAGGATTTGGGTGACCGTACGGGTGGGGCCGCTGTGGCTGAGGCTCTCCGGGTACATTTCGGCGATTTCTTTACCGATGTCGCGCGGTTCCGGGCGCATGAACAGGTGAATGATAATCCCTGAAACCAGGAATGCGACCACGCCGGCTCCAAAAGGACCGACAAATTCAGGCAGATCGGCAGTAATAGCGAGCCGCCCGGTCGGGTTGACGAGATGCGGGCCAAGCACCGAGCCAAAAGCGCCACCGAGGATAACGTATGAAATGGCGCGCCCGCGCTGGGCCGGCGGAGTCACCTCAGCGGCCACAAAGCGCCCCATCAGCGAAGCGCTGCGGGTGAACCCGACGATCGTCAGCCCCATTAAGAACCACAGGAAGCTGCCGGTTGTTATAGAGATTGCTGCAACCAGGGAGCCGATCGCGCCCAAACCGATGCCGGCGGCAAGAGAGGAACGCCGTCCGAGCCTGTCCATGGTCAAACCGAGCAGCACGGATGCGATTGCCGAACCTATTTGAATGACCGCGCCGGGGACGCCAGAGAGCGCGTCGCTGCCGGAAAGCTGTGCGCCGATTATGGTGGTGACAGTAGCCATGACTGAATTTGCACCGGAACTCAGCGCCTGGACGATCAAGAGGAGGATCGTCGTGTTGCGCGCGATTTTGGCATAATTCATTCTTTCAGGTCCTTGTAGTAGCCTGTCCAGGAGTTTTCAACCTGAAAACCGGCGAATTCGTACGCGGCGATCCGGTTAACCGGCTCGTCGTAGGAGAGCATGGATTTCGGGTAGAGGTCGTCGTTGCGCATTTCGCGTAAAACGTTGGCGAGCAGGGACATGGCATAACCATTGCCTCTCTCCTCGGGAACTGTGCCGGGTGCTTCGATCCACCCATTTTCGTGTACGCGGGTCACGCAAATGCCTTTTCCAAAATTATTTAGAATGAGCCAGAAACTGCGGCGGGCCGCTTCGTTTCCCGGCGCGTCCAGGTAAGCCTGTATTGTCTCGTTTGTGACGGCCTTATGTTCGTTTTCGGGGCGGCCGAAACGGTCGGCGTAAGCCCGGTTTAAGAGGGCTGAGAGTGTGGGGATGTGGTTGAGCGTCTCAAAACGCCGGATAAAGAGGTTGTCTGAGAGCGGAGGATCTGCGTGGTGGAGGGTGGTGGGTACTGTCAATTTTCTGAGCGTTCCTATGGGATTACAACCGGTCCGGTCAAACAGTTCGTGAAGCGGTCCCGCTCCCATCTGCGCATAGCCGATCAAGCCGGTGAGTTTAGAGCTTCGGGCGTATTCGATGACCCGGCAAATAAGTTCGTCGGCGTCTTCAGGCCTGGCATCCTGTGCGCAGCTGATTTCGAGGAGGCCTCTGGAGGGAGTCTGTTTCCGGAAAACTGCATATGCGTTTATTCTCCCATCTCTTTCGGACCTCCAGGAGGCCGGCTCCGGAGAGACGGTCGTCAGGTCCGGAAGGTTGGGAGCGGGTTGGCTTCCCCCCCGGCGAATCACTGAATTGATCACATCCGCATCGAGCGAGCGGTTAAAATGAATGAGGGCGGTCATAATATCCGTGTATTTTTAAGCAGGAGGTCGTTATGCCAAAGTATGAAAAAATAGAGGAGAAAGCGCTGCAGGACGCGCTAGAGGGTCTAACCGGTTGGTCACTGGTGGAAGGAAAACTACACAGGGAATTCAAGTTCGGCAACTTTTCAGAAGCGTTTGCATTCATGACGAGGGTAGCGCTGGATGCCCACGAATTAGATCATCATCCCGAATGGTCGAATGTCTACAACCGGGTCGTGATCGACCTGATGACGCATTTTACCGGTGGTATCACGAACCTGGACATCGATCTTGCCTCGCGGATCAATGCGTATCTAAAAGAATAACTACTGCCCAATCGTTTATAGCCAGGTCTTTTTTCCGAATACGATCTCCATGAAGTTCGGAATGAGACGCCGGCTTTCCGGTGCAGGCGTGAACCGTTGAATCGTGTTTTCCAATTCTTCCGGGCTCATTGTCTGTGAATATATATTGATATACCGTTTGAACCGTCCCAGATTCTCATCACGGGTTACTTCCGGGTGAAACTGGGTTGCCCAGATCGGTTTTCCGGGTAAACGGATTGCCTGGTAAGGCGCCAACTCGCTGTACGCCAGGCTGACAGCGCCATCAGGCAGGCGCGTCGCAAGGTCTTTGTGCCCTAGATGGGCGTCGAAATCTGCCGGCAGCCTGCTGAATAATTCGTCCTGGCGGCCGGCATCCGTCTGGTGCAGTGTATATGTGCCCAATTCCATTAAATCTGGTCTGTACTTGATTTCGCCACCAAGCGCCCTGACGATCAACTGGAACCCGAAGCAGGAAGCGAAGATCGGATGGCCGGAATCGACCAGGTCTTTCAAGAATGCAAGCACTTTCTCAAATTCCGGCAAATTACCGTGCGAAACGAAATATTCGCCACTCCCACCGACCATCAAGGCATCGAACGTCCTCGCATGCGCCAGGGTCGGGGCATTGTGGAGCAAATCAAATGGGACGACGTGCGCCTCCGGTACCCCGGCGCTACGGGCGATGATCCGGCGTTCTTCAGGAATGACCGGATCATTGGCGTTACGAGCTTGCAGGAGGATGATTTTTGGCGCTTGCATGTGGGCTATTCTATCATCCCTCTGTTTGAACGTTTATTCTTTATATGGACTCAAGCAACGTTAGGATTCTTGCCGTTTCTGTTTCCGAAAATCCCTTCACTATGAGATCCGAAGATGACAGGTCCTGCGGACCCGAATTCGGGTTGTTAAAACCGGCAGAATGCATCCCCGCCGCTTTCGCTCCGCGCACGCCGTGGCCGGAATCCTCAATGACCAGGCATTTCTCCGGTGAAAGTCCCAGTTTGCGTGCGGCCAATATAAATATATCTGGGGCCGGTTTACCGTTCTCCACATCCTGCCCGCTGACGATGACCTTGAAACGATCCAGCATTCCCGACTTCGAAAGGACAATGTGAATAATATGGTGGGCGGAGGAAGATGCCAGAGCAAAAGGAATCTTCGCCCGGTCCAATCGATCGATGAACGCCAATACTCCTTCAACCGGCGCTAAATCTGCGTTGATGAGGCCGGATTTAATCGCATCGATTTCCATTTGAACGAGATCAGCAACGGCATAGTCCAGCCGGTATTCATCTTTTAGCTGCTGCCACATCTTTACCGCCGATAATCCGACAAATCCGGTATATCGTTCGTCAGCGACGGTAATTCCCAATTTTTTGAAAACTTCGAGATTAAAGGAATGGTAGAGCGGTTCGGTATCGACGAGGACACCGTCCATGTCAAAAATAACACCCCGGCGAGGAGGTTCAAGCCACTCTTCGTTTAAGGTGGCATACAGAAAAGAATCTCGCGGTTGGCCTCGCAGGAGCCTGTGCTGCCGGAAATGGGCCTCTAACCGCAGCCCGGCTTTTTCAAGCACCTGGATCGAAGCGATGTTTTGGGGATGGCAGGTGGCAACCATCCGGCGGAGCCCGAGCTCCCGGAAGCCAAATTCGAGCAGTGCGCGGACGGCCTCGGTCGCAAATCCCTGGCCCCAAAATCCTCTATTGAAAATGTAACCAAATGAGGCTTCCTGATTATCTTTCTCATTTAGATGCAGGCCACAGTTTCCAATCAGCAGCCCATCTACTGCGGATACGATTGCGAACTCATAATGCTGCCGGGGAGTTTTTTCCTGGTTCATGACGGCCTGACGCACGTACGCAATCGTGTCCGCAGGCTGGCTGGGTCCCCAGGGGACATACTGGACAACCGACGGGTCCGAGGCATATCTATGGATGGCATGCCAATCGGACTCCAATAACGGACGGAGGAGGAGCCTATGCGTTCTCAATACGGGTTGCGTCATCGTTGTTACAAAACGGGGATTCAGTACCAGCCTCTCAAGCGGTACACGGCAATACCGACATACTCTTTAAGGGCAAGCGTTGTATCATTGAGCGCTGATGCAGATGGGAAAAGACTGAAGAACAGGTCGGGCCAGGTTTGAGAGAACGGCTTTTGATTTTGTGACCG
>JBFGQG010000042.1:0-13830 GCA_041564295.1 Anaerolineales bacterium
TCGATCGGGCCCGGCGCCACCAATATGGTCACTGCCGCAGCCGGTGCGACGATCAACCGTCTGCCGGTGCTGCTCATGCCGGGCGACATCTTCGCCGGACGAAATGTTGCGCCGGTGCTGCAGCAGCTCGAAATGCCGCATTCGCAGGACTTCTCCGTCAACGACTGTTTCAAACCCATTTCCCGCTACTGGGACCGCATCAACCGCCCTGAGCAGGTCATCTACGCCCTGCCAGAAGCGATGCGGGTTTTGACTTCACAGGCGGAGACCGGAGCGGTCACCCTTTCCCTGCCGCAGGACGTGCAGGCGGAGGCCTGGGATTACCCGGCCGGACTCTTCTCGGAGCGCACATGGACGATTTCCCGCCCGCTGCCGGACCGACGGTTGCTCGATCGGGCGCGGGAAATGATCGCTGTAAGCAAACGACCTTTGATCATCACTGGTGGAGGCGTCATTTACAGCGAAGCTTCTGAAACACTGCGGCGGTTTTGCGAGGAGACGGGCATACCTGCTGCAGAGACGCAGGCCGGCAAGGGCTCACTTCATCACGCCTTCCCGCTGAACCTGGGTGCGGTCGGCGTCACCGGCACCTTTGGGGCGAACATCATGGCGCGTGAGGCTGACCTGGTGATCGGGATCGGGACGCGCTACAGCGATTTCACCACCGCCTCAAAAACGGCCTTCCAGGACCCCGGAGTCCAATTCATCAATATCAACATCGCCGAATTTGACGCTTACAAACACAGCGGTCTGCCGCTGACCGGCGACGCCAGGGAGACGCTGAATGCGCTGGCCAGTCTGCTGGAAGGCTGGCAGGTCGATGAAAGCTACCGCAATCGTGCGGAGGATTTCAATCGGCAATGGGATGCAGAAGTCGAACGGATTTATTCCACACGGAATGAACCGCTCCCGGGCCAGGGAGAGGTGATTGGCGCGGTTAATACCTTTGCAGATGACCGCGATGTCGTCCTCTGCGCCGCTGGCAGTGCACCCGGCGACCTCCACAAGCTCTGGCGGACCCGCGATCCAAAGGGCTACCACCTGGAATACGGGTATTCCTGCATGGGCTATGAAATTGCCGGTGGGTTGGGCGCGAAAATGGCAGACCCGGACCGGGAAGTCTACGTCATCGTAGGGGACGGTTCTTACCTGATGATGGCTTCGGAGATCGTCACCGCGGTGCAGGAAGGTGTCAAGCTGACGATCATCCTTATCGACAACCAGGGCTTCGGGAGCATCGGCGGCTTATCCCGGTCGATTGGCAGTGGGGGAT
Source organism: Anaerolineales bacterium (assembly GCA_041564295.1). Classification (GTDB taxonomy): domain Bacteria; phylum Chloroflexota; class Anaerolineae; order Anaerolineales; family JABWBV01; genus DATDOR01. The sequence goes on from JBFGQG010000042.1 coordinate 1,274, forward strand.
TTGGCACACGTTATCTGCTCAGGGATCAACAGACCGGAAAGATCCCGGACGACAGCTACCCTCCCTCGGACGCGATGGAATATGCCCTGCCTGTGGACCTGGCGGCGAACGCCCGCAGTCTTGGAGCGTACGTATCTGAAACGAAGACCATACAGGACCTGCAAGCGGCGCTGCAGGAGGCCAAAAGACAGGAGCAGACCACAGTCATTTATATTCAAACGGACCGGTATGCCGGCGTCCCGGGCTATGAGAGCTGGTGGGATGTGCCTGTTGCGGAGGTGTCTGAGATGGAGAGCGTACGGGCAGCATATCGTGATTACGAGGAGGCGAAAAGAAAGAAACGGCATTATCTTTGATCGATAGATGGGTGGCTGGATCAGTCGACACGACCCAAAAACCAGGAAAAGACACAAAAAGGAGCAATCAATGATCAGGCTGGGGAATGCACCCTGTTCGTGGGGGGTCCTTGAATTCGAGTTGGACGGAGAAACAGCAGGTTATAAGCAGGTGCTCGATGAAATGGCCTCCGCAGGGTATCGAGGGACCGAGTTAGGAGACTGGGGCTTTATGCCTACAGATCCGGTCATATTAAATGAAAATCTACAGGCCAGGCAGCTCAAAATGCTGGGGGCATTTGTGCCGGTCGAATTCTCGAACCGGGCAGCCCACGCAGCCGGCGCAGAATCTGCTCTCCGGACTGCCCGGCTGCTTGCTGAGGTCGAGGATGCAGCTTTCATCGTCCTGGCGGACAACAACGGGGGCAACGAGGTGCGCACGAGGAATGCCGGCAGAATCCGCCCGGAACATGGACTCAATGAAACCCAATGGCGCGTGTTTGCTGCTGGGGTTGAGATGATTGCGCGGAAAGTGCACGATCAGACCGGGCTTAGAAGCGTGTTCCACCACCACTGTGCGGGGTTCGTCGAGACGCCTGGGGAAGTTGAGCATCTGATGGACCTGACAGATGACGACCTGGTCGGTTTGTGTTTCGATACCGGGCATTACACCTTTGGTGGTGGCGATCCTGTCGAAGGCGTGCGTAAGTTTGCCGGCCGCATATGGCACTTTCATCTCAAGGACCACGACCCTGAAATTGCCTCACGCGCCAGGGACTACGGCTGGGATTACTTTACGTCGGTCCGGAACGGCATTTTTTGCGAGTTAGGGAAGGGCAACGTCGATTTTGCAGCGGTATTGGCCGAGTTGGAAGGCATAGGATATAACGGGTGGGGCGTGGTTGAGCAGGATGTGCTGCCGGGGATGGGTTCGCCAAAGGAGAGTGCGGAGCGTAATCTCGCATATTTGGAGAAAGTTATGATTCAAAAAAAGAGGTAGCTGGAGTAGCGAATCTAATATTTAATGTCATTTCGACCGAAGCAGCAATCTCGACAGCCGGCTGAGGGCTTAGTTATCCTTAAGGCTGCAGCTCATCAAAGAGTTGTTATCTCCCGCCATGACAAGACTCCGTCATTGCGTGCGCCGACTGCAGGTCGGCTGCGAGGCAATCTCAACGACAGACTCAGGCCTTTGTTCCCTCCCAGCCTGCGTTCGATGAAGGGTCGAAATCTCGCAATGACGACCGGATGATAAATCGCCCCGCTTCCGGCGCGACGACATCCTTACAGGAAAGGAAAACTTGATGCAGCATCATCTGAAACCAGACCATGCATCCAACATACACATCGACCTGACCCCTGAGACCGCCGGGTGGAACTACCTCAACTTCCGCGTGGTCTCCATCCGTCATCCGGACAGGTATGATGAGGCAACCGGGAACCGGGAGGTGGCGCTCGTGCCGCTAACCGGCTCCGGCAGGGTTCGAGTAGGGGACCAGACCTTCGAGCTCGTGCGAGAAAGCGTCTTCACGGAGATGCCGCAGGTGCTCTACATCCCTCCGGGAAAAGAAATCCGGGTGGAAACAGCGGGTTATTTTGAATTTGCCACCGGCGGAGCGCCGGCGGAAGGCCGCTATCCCGTTCGATTATTCCATGCGAAAGAAATGAAGCAGGAGGTGCGCGGGGGCGGCGCGTCCACCCGGCAGGTCAACCACATCCTGAACCACCCGCTCCCGGCGGAGCGGTTGATCCTGTTCGACGTCTATGTGCCCGGTGGGATGTGGTCCGGTTACCCGCCGCACTGCCACGACGGTTACATGGGTTCGCCCTATCTCGAAGAGGTGTACTACTACCGCATCTCGCCTGAAACAGGCTACGCAATCCACCGCAACTACCGCCGTGACAACGATTTTGACGAGCTCTTCACTGTGAAGAACGGTGACCTGGTGCTTGTCACCGAAGGGTTCCACCCGGTTGCCGCCCCTCCCGGCTCAAACGTATATTTCCTGAATTACCTGGCGGGAGAACTGCTCGATGACGCGCGCGGCACGCCGCCCTTCGACGATCCGGATTGGGCCTGGATCAAGGAGAATTGGGCGGCAAATGCGATAGAATTACCGGCGGTGGAAGCCAAATGATGATCCAGAAACCCATTCGCTTAATCGTCCTCGATATTGACGGTGTCATGACCGGCGGTGAAGCCAGGACGCTCGATCTCCCGCTGCTGGAGATGCTGGGAAGCATCAACCGGTCCGCCAGGCATGATAAAACCCTGCCCGCCGTCACGATCTGTTCCGGCAGACCGGCGCCGTATGTCGAAGCCTTGATGCAGGGCATGGACGGATTTTTCCCGGCCGTATTCGAGAATGGCGCGGGTCTGTACGTCCCGGAGGGCTACAGGTTTCTGCAGCACCCGGAGCTGAATGTCGACGGACGGATGAGGGCTGTCAGGGACCGGTTGGAAGAGACGCTCGTGCGCGAGAACCGCGCCTATTTTCAGCCAGGAAAAGAGTATTCCCTCACCATTTTTGCAAACGAGCCCTCAGATACCCCTTATCTCCAGCGCTGGGTTGAAGCTGTGCTCGGACCGTTAAAGCCGGACGTAGAACTCGTCTATTCGATTTCCTGCCTGAATATCCTCGCGAAAGGGAGCAATAAAGCGAAAGGGATAGAATTCCTGGGGGAAAAAACCGGTATTGATCCGATAGAAATGTTGGGAGTGGGGGATTCAGAGGTCGATTACGAATTCCTCCGGCGCGTCGGGTACAGCGCCGCGCCGGATAATGCCGTCCAGGCGATCAAGGACATCGCGAATTATGTCTCGCCATACAATGCGGCGGAAGGCGTGCGAGACATATTAAGGCATTTCGCCGTTGTCTGAATACAGCGTTTCGAGGTCATCAATGATGACCAGTAAGTCCAGCGGCAGCTTGATCGTATAATCAGGGACTTCCAGGTCATTTGCCGGCACTTTCGAGCGGCGCGGCGCCCAGTCCAACCAGACGCTGATCATCCCTAACGCATTCGCCCCCAGGATATCGCGCTCCAGGTTGTTCCCCACCATCATTGTCTGATCGTAGCTGTCTTCAGAGATTCCCAATGCGTCCAGGGCTGTTTTGAACATGCGGGCGTCCGGTTTCTCAACGCCGACCTGTTCTGAAATCGAAAAAGCGTCAAAAAGGTCCCACAAATTGTAATGACCCAGGACGTTGACATACGTGCCGCGCAGGCCGTCGGCCACCAACGCCAATAAGTATCCCCTGTCTTTTAAGATCCTGATGAGCTCATCCGCTCCCGGAATTAACTCTGCCTCAAGAGTCACGCCATCGGGGTTTTTGACTTCCGTGCCTTCGTCCGCCAGTGTATCACCAAAATCGAAACAAATAACCTTGATGTGTCGATTCATTATTATCCCAGCAGGGCGGGTACCTGTTCTGGCAGATGCAGGCGAACCTGTGTGCCTTCTTCGAAAAACTGGTCCGGCGTTGGGTTGTGTAAATCGACGATCAGGACCGTGCTGTCTGCCGTGCGAACCGTGTAGCGCACCAGCGGGCCCGTAAATGCAAGCGACATCACCGTCGCCGGCACCCCCTTTTCATTGTCCCGGTCCAATTTGAGGGCTTCAGGGCGCAGGACAACGGAGACGTCCCCACGGGCATTTTTCGGCGGCCGCCTGCTGGTGACCTTTTGATCGAAGATCTGAATGGCGACGCCGCTTTTATCCGGGCCGAGGACCTTGACGGGCACGATGTTCGACAGGCCTACGAATTCGGCCACGAAGCGATCGGCGGGCGCTCGGTAGAGTTCACGCGGCGCTCCGACCTGGACGATTTTACCCTTGTTCATGATTGCGACCTGGTCGGCGATGCTGAAGGCCTCTTCCTGGTCATGAGTCACGTAGAGGCTGGTGATCCCAAGCCGTTTCTGGATCGACCGGATCTCGCTGCGCATCCGGACCCGCAGCAGGGCGTCCAGGTTCGACAGCGGTTCGTCGAAGAGCAGCACCTTGGGCTGGATGACGAGCGCTCGCGCCAGCGCCACGCGCTGCTGCTGCCCGCCGGAGAGCTGCGGCGGCGCTTTTTTCTCCTGCCCTTCCAATTCCATCAGCCGCACGACCTCCATTACCAGGGGTTCGATCTCGTTCTTCGGCGTCCGCCGGGCCCGCAGTCCATAAGCGATGTTGTTGAAGACGGACATGTGGGGGAACAGGGCGTAGCTCTGGAAAACGAGCGCGGTCGGCCGGATGTACGGCGGGATATTCGTGATCTCGTCCTGCCCGATGAATATCTGGCCGGCCGTCGGCTCTTCGAAGCCGGCGACCATCCGCAGCGAAGTTGTTTTTCCGCAGCCGCTCGGGCCCAGCAGGCAGACCAGCGTGCCTGCTTCGACATTCAGGTCGATATTGTCCACGGCCTTGACGGTACCGAAGTGTTTCGAAAGTTGCTGTAATTTGATAGAAGCGGTCAGGAATTCAGTCATCAGGACACCCTAAAGAGGTCTACAAAGCTTTTTCCGGTGAGTCTGCTCAACGCCCCCAGTGCAATCAGGATGATAACGATCAGCAGCCCGGCAAACGCAGCCGCCTCGCTTGGCGTGCCGGTGATCATCACGCGGAACATCCGGACGGTATAGAGCTGGGTCCGCCCGGCGTTCAAGAAGACGGCCGCGCTCAGGTCTGTCATGCTGCGGATAAAGATGTAAATCACGCCTGCGAAGAAGGCGCGGTTCAGAAGCGGAAAAGTGATCTGCGCAAAAGTGCGCACATGCGTTGCCCCGAGGTCCAGCGAGGCCTCCTCAAGGGAAGGATCGACCTGCTGCTGGGCGGCGATGCCCGTCCGCAGGCCGACCGGCAGACGCCGGAAAGCATAGGCTACGATAATGATGGAAAAGGTCCCGGTCCAGAAATATGGGGAGGCGTTGAAGCCGAGAATGTAGCCGATCCCGATCACCGTACCGGGGATGGCGTACATCAAAGTTGCCGAGAAATCAAGCACCCGGCGGCCCGGGAAGCGCTGCCGGGCGACGAGCCAGGCGATCACGATCCCGACGGCGCCGCCCAGGATGCCCGATCCGATCGAGACGATGAGTGAGTTTCTCAACTGCGGGACTGCCGAGCGTAAACCGGCGAGGTTTTCGGTGGTGAATGTGAAGTCGAAGCCCCAGGCCTTGACGAATGCGCCGATAAAAATCGACCCGTACAGAAGGATCGTGATGATGCCGATAAAAAACGTCAGGCTGAAAAGCGGCCACAGGATCCAGCCCGGCAGGTCGCGGACGTAGCCGATGCGCGCTCCGCTGGTCACAGTGACATACGACCTGCGGCTGACAATCCAGTGCTGGATGGCAAAAGCTACGAGCGCGGGCACGACAAGCAGCAAAGCCAGCGCGGCGCCGGCCTGCAGGTCGAACAGCTCCACCATCTGGATAAAGGCCTGGGTAGCCAGGACCTGGTAGCCGCCGCCGATCAACATCGGGTTGCCGAAATCGGAAATAGACGAGATGAAGGTCAGCAGGAAAGCGGTCAGGATCGCGGGGGTGACGAGCGGGAACGTGATCGTCCGCAGGATGTAAAATGGCCGCCCGCCCAGGTCTTCTGCGGCCTCTTCAAGATCGCGGCTGATTGATGCGAAGACTGCGGAAAGGATCAGGATGACGAGTGGGGTATCGCTGACCAGCTGCACGAGGACGACGCCGTGCGGGCCGTAAATGTCCGCCTGGGTGATGTGGAGCAGATCGTAAGTGATCACGCCGCGGCGGCCGAACAAGAGGATAAATGCAAAACTGACGGCAAAAGGAGGTGATACCAGCGGCAGGATGGTGAGGATGCGGAGCCAGCGCTTCCAGGGCGCTTTCGTAAGCGTCAGCGTATAGGCGATCAATGTGCCGATGACTGTTGATAATACACCGGTAATTGTGCCGATTACCAGGGTGTTGCGGGTGGCCCGGGAAACGGTAGGCGTCTGGAGGAGTTTTTCGAACTGGACGAGGGACAGTTCCTTTGCGTCGCGTCCGGCCCGGAACGCCTCGATAAAAACCTCCGCCAGGGGCCAGAGGACGAAGATAGCCAGGCTGACCGTGACCACCTGGATGGCGACCAGGAGCATCATCTCCCTACGCAGTTTACTCGATGCAAACGGCAGGGCGGCAGTGGCTACGACGAAAGCCGCCAGGAGCGGATCGCCGTCAATCTCGTTGCGGAAATGGGTAATTTCCTGGTTTCCGATCACCTCGACCCGGTCCACGACCGTTTTGACGCCGAGGTAACGTGAACCGAGCAGAGCCAGGACGAGCAGCTCCACTACGATCAAAATGATGAAGAGGTTGCGCCGCTTCCTGGTAATGGATTGTTGTCCCGGCAGTTCGCCGGCGAGTTCTGTCATTCTCAACCTCAGTTCAGGAGAGGTACCCCTGCTCTCATCGAAATCGACGAGAGCAGGGGTATTACGGATTTCTTGTCAAATTTGAAAACCGGTCTCGCGAATAAAACTAGCGGTTCGCGCCGATTTCGGCCTGCCAGCGGGCGACGAGTTCATCCCTCTGGGCAGCCCATTCGGTCGGGTCGTAGCCTTCGATCAGCACGACATCTTCGAGGCCGAAGGTGCCTTCTGCCAGCGCGACACCTGGAACAACCGGGATGCGGTGTGCCACGTCATTGTGGTAGCGCTGGAAAGCGTTCGTGAACACGTAGTCCACCCAGGCCTTGGCGGCGGCTTCGTTCTTGGCGCCCCTGATGATCGAGATCCCGCCGATTTCAAACGGGGTCCCTTCGGAGGGGAAGCTAAGGATGACGGGGAGACCGTTATCCTGCTGCACCTGGATATCGTGGGCGAAGGAGATGCCGATGGCGAACTCACCGGCCGCAGCCAGCCTGCCCGGTGCGCTGCCCGATTCTGTGTATTGGGCGACGTTCTGGTCGAACTGCGCGTAATACTCAAAAGCGCCGTCCACGCCGAACAGCTGCGACAGGCCGCTCAGCACAGTATAAGATGTGCCGGAAGCCGCGGGGCTTGCGATCACGATTTCGCCTTCATAGACCGGATCGAGCAGGTCGGCCCATGAATCGGGGCACTCTGCGTTGATTTCTTCCAGCCGTTCCGGGCTGCAGGCGAAACCGATGACGCCGTAATAGAATCCTGTCCAGGCGCCGTTTGGATCTTTCAACGGGCCATCAGGGAACAGGTTCCAGCCGACGCCCTGGTATTCCAGCAGGAGCCCATCAGCCGCCAGGTTAACGTGGGAGAGGTTCGTCGTACCGAACAGCACATCTCCCTGTGGGTTTTCCGATTCGGCGCGGATGCGCTCGAGCGCCTCACCGCTGCTCATGTCCAGGCAGGTGACGTTGACGCCAAACTGGTTCTTAAATGTCTGGAAGAGGACTTCGAGTTTGTCGGGGTCGAACAGGCAGGCGTACAGCACCAGCTCACCGCCAATTGGCTGTGGCGTCACCTCGACGATGACCTCTTCAGTGACGACGATTTCAACTTCCCTGGTGACGACGATCTCAACTTCCTGCGTTACGACCACTTCCTGCGTAACAATCCGCACTTCGGGTGTTGGGGGAGGGGCACAGGCGGTCAGTATGGCAGTAAAAAGCCCGACAACCACAAGCGTTAGAAATTTTTGTATTTTCATCTGGGATATTCCTCCGGTTTCTAAGGGAGAGAGGACGACGGGGGTGATTCAGATTCATTAATTCGATAGCAACCTCCTCTTTTTTGGATCGTTGGTTTTACTCAGGTCTGGTGCGAAGCAGGACCGGGCGCAGGAATTCGGCGCTCTTTTGAATCCCTTCTACTCCCGACATCATGCGGTCCTCGTGTTCAATGCTGAGGACGCCGTCGAATCCGACCAGGCGCAGAACGCTGACGAAATCTCGCCACCAGCTTTCACCATGCCCAAAGCCGACTGTCACATAATCCCACGCCCTGACGCCAGGCGTACCCATCGGGCGGGTGTCCAACCCGCCGTTTAACGCCATTTCTTGCGGGTCTAGGCGAGTGTCCTTGGCGTGAACGTGATAAACAAAATCCTTTCCTAGCGCTCGTATCACGATGAAAGGATCCATACCCTGGAAGAAAAGATGGCTGGGATCGAGGTTCGCACCCATGTTGGGCCCGGCGATCTCGCGCAGCCGTTTGATAGTGCGGGTGTTGTAGACCGCCTGCCCAGGGTGCATCTCGATTGCTACTTTTATACCATGATCCTGGGCAAAGCGGCCCGCTTCACGCCAGAATGGCCCGATGACTTCCTCCCACTGTCGCTCAACCAGCTCAACAAATTCCGCCTGCCATGTGCAGGTCACCCAATTCGGATATGTGCCGCCATCCGGATCTCCGGGGCAGCCGCTCATCGTGACGATCGTTTCAATCCCCAGAAGTGAAGCGGCCTGAACGGTCTTCCGGAACACGTTCTGCGCGTTCTCCCGGCGGGTGGGATGCGGGTCCAGCAGGTTGCCGTTGCAGTTGAGGGCGCTCAGGACCAGGCCGCGCGAGGCGATCGCGCTGCTGAACTCGTCACGGTAGCGATCGTCTGCAATTAACCGGTCGATATCGCAGTGGGGGGCAGGGGAGAAATTCCCCGTCCCGATCTCAACGGCATCGAATTCGTTCTCCTGCAGCCAGTCCAGCATTTCTATAAATCCAAGCCTGCGGAGTGAGTCCGAGTACATGCCTAATTTCATGTCAATTCTCCAGGTGAAATAACCCTCGCTTGCTGAGGGGGTTGTTCGGGCGGCGCGGCAGCGATTGCAAGCCTGCAACGCCGTTCTGGTAAACGGGATGTGTTTCGGGAAAAGGCAGGTCGACGACCCGGCCTGTCAGCGCCGAGGTGTATGCTGCCAGCGCCGCTTCCAGGATGCGCCCGGCGGTACGTGCAGGCGCCACCGGCTGAGCTCCGCTGCGGACCGCGTTTGCAAAGTCTTCATGGATGGCGACAAAGTTTTTAATTCCATCGTAGCGGTCATGGAAGGGCAGTTCTGTCCGTCCGGAGGTATTGACCATCGTGATATTTTCAAGCTGGTCGAACGGTCCGGTGCGGTAATCCCGGTAAAAGACCATGATGCGGCCGCCGGCGCCGGTCACTTCCACACCCCCTGGCCCGTGCCCCCAGCCCATGTTGATGGTGGCGTAGGCTTTCTCAAAGTACAGGTGAACGAGCGCCAGGTCCTCAACCGTATCCCCGGGGTTGGAAAGGTTCTCGATCACGGCGCTGACCGAACGGATCTCGTCGGCTACGAGAAACTCGGCCAGGTAAACGGCATGGATCATGTCCATCAGGACGCCGCCGCCGGCAGCCGTGGGGAGATGCCGCCAGCCGGGCTGGTAATGATTGCTTCCGGGAAGGTCCGGCACGCCGAGAAAATTCAACGTGATATGCCGCACGGCCCCGATCTCACCGGCCGAAACTAACCGGCGCAGGGTCACGTATTCCGGAAAATACAGGTAATTGTGAACGAAACCGAACGTGCAGCCGGAAGAAGCCATGATTTTCGCCTGCTGTTGTGCCTCAATGGGGCTGACGGCGACCGGCTTTTCAGAGAGGATGTGGATGCCGGCTTCGGCGCAGTCCTGGATGATGTTCATGCGGATTGAGGGCGGCGTGGCGAGCACGACGTAATCCAGGTCGTGGTTGGCGAGCATTTCGCGGTGCGATTCGTACCCGGCAGATTCCGGCAGCCCGAGTTCTTTGAGGACCCTGGCGCGGTTGGCCTCGACCGGGTCTGCGGCGGCTGACGGAACGAGCGATTGGATCCTTTTCACGGCAGGAATATGGGCGTTGGTGACCACGTTCCCACAGCCGATAAAACCGATTCTGAGGGGTGCCGGGCTCATGCAATCTCCGAGAGCAGCACCGGCCGGTTTTCAAGATAGGATTTATGTGCGGCCAGGCCGATCACGACGGGGATGCGCCCGTCCTCCCCTGTCACAGGGGGTGGGCTATCCTGCCGGATGCATTCAATAAAGGCCTCCATTTCAGAGGCGTACGAATCCATGTAGCGTTCCAGGAAAAAGTAGAGCGGCCTGGCGGACTCGATCCCGTCCGCGTGGCTGTAGAGGTGAGTATCCGGAAAATTGTTGTCCGCCTGGACCATGCCTTTTGAGCCGAAGACCTCCACGCGCTGGTCGTAGCCGTAGACGGCCTGCCGGCTGTTGTCGATCGTGCCGACGGCGCCGTTTTCGAACCAGAGCGTGATGACGGCGGTATCGAGGTCGCCGGCGTTACCGATAGCCTCGTCCACCAGCACGGCCCCGGCCGCGAAGACGCGAGTCACTTCAGAGCCCATGAGATAGCGGGCCATGTCGAAATCGTGGATCGTCATATCCAGGAAGATCCCGCCGGAGACCCTGATGTACTCGAGCGGTGGGGGAGCAGGGTCGCGGCTGGTGATGCGGAGGATGTGCGGCTCCCCGATCTTGCCTTCCCGGACCATTGTGTGGATTTTCCGGAAGTTGGCGTCGAAACGGCGGTTGAAACCGACCTGGAAACGGACGCCGGACTTTTCGACGGCTTCCAGTGCGGCGTCTATCTTTTCGAGAGAATGGTCGATCGGTTTTTCACAGAAAATGTGCTTGCCGGCCGCAGCCGCTTCCTGGATTATTCGTGCGTGGGTGTCGGTAGCCGAGCAGACGGCCACAGCATCGATTTGTGGGTCTGCCAGCACGAGGCGGTAATCGGTATACACATCCGGAATCGCCCAGTTTTTCGCCAGCGCTTCCGCGGCTGTGAGGTCGATGTCTGCTACTGCGGTAAGCCTGGCCGTGTGCAGCCTCGTGGAAAGAGTCTCGGCGTGCACGCTCCCGATGCGGCCGGCGCCGATTAAGCCGATCCGGACCGGATCAGTGTTCATATCATCCTCCTTGGATGGAGACTTCATGTTTTTTTACGGAGCCAGGCGATGGACTCGTTGAGGTACATTTCCAGCGAGGCCAGTGAACCGGCGTCTTTCATGGGTGTAAAGGGGTTGGGGCCGGGCGCGGTGCATTCCAGGATGACCGGGCCGGTGTATCCCACCTCCTGCAGGGCAGTGAGTTGGGCGGTGAAGTCGGTGTGGCCGCGGCCGATGGCCTGCCGGTTGGAGTCGGCGGCGTGATACAGCCAGAGCCGCGACCCGACCTCCCGGATCGTTCCGGCCGGGTCGGCTTCCTCGATGTTCATGTGGTAGGCGTCGAGCAGCACGCCGACGTTGCCCTCCCCCAGTTCGTGGAGAAATTCCAGGGCTTCCATCCCGGTGCAGACTGTGTGGGTTTCGTAGCGGTTGAGCACCTCGAAAACGATCCGCAGGTCGCGCGCTGCAGCTGCCTGGGCGATCGTCCGCATGCATGCGGCGAGCAGGCTCATCTCTTCGGTCATATCGGAAAGCGGCGCGACCCTGCCGACCAGGCCGTGGCAGGAGACCAGCGGCTGCCCGAGTTCGGCTGCAAAATCCAGCAGCCGGAGGTAGTAATCGACTCCTTCTTTACGTACGGCTGCGTCTGGATGGGCCAGATCAGCGTCGGCGGGGGTGAGAGAGAAGATATCCAACCCGGTTGAGGCTAAGATATCTCTGGCTTCCTTTGCGGAATACAGGCTCAGGTCACCGAGCAGTTCGACGCCGTCGAGGCCGAGGGCTGCAGAACGCATGGCGATTTCGGGGAGAGACAGGCTCCCAAAGGTCCACGTACAGACGCCGATCGGGAGCCTGGAAGGTTCCTTCATAAGCGACCGTCTCCTTGAGCAGGCGGGAGGCTCGATTCATATCTTGAGATTCTTGAATGGGGCGTTTGGGAAACGCGTAGATTGGGAAACGGCCTGTGATGGCCGTTTTGAAATAAAGGGGCTAAGCTGGGCGTTGTGGGAAAACGATCCAATTTATTCCACACCTGGGTGTCCGTAGCGATTTATGAAACTCGGAAACAGGTTATATCGTTGTAAATTTCCCTACAAATGCTGGCAAAGTTTAGTGTTGGTGGCTCAAGTTTACCATAGGCCGGCGGGCTTCAAGATCGTGTTGAGATAATTTTTCACTTTGTGGGCGTGCTGCCAGGCCGTGCAGGCGTGCGCAGAGACATATCGGGGCAGGTAGATTTCTTCTGAGTGACGGACACTGTGAGGGTAATAAAATATCTCGCTGCAGGAAGCGTTATAATTTTAAGGAAGGGGGATGGCAGGTAGATGACCGGGTTTTTATCAACCCGGCAGCGTTTCCAGGGGAGGGGATTCTGAATTATGGGCTTACCGGCACAA
>JBFGQG010000043.1:0-13807 GCA_041564295.1 Anaerolineales bacterium
GCTACCAATGCGTTAAGTGCACAAACGGATGTCCGTTTTCGGAATATTTCGATTGGCAGCCGAACCAGATCATGCGCGCGCTACAACTCGGCCAGGAAGAACTGGTCCTGACCGCTCAGACACCCTGGCTCTGTGCTTCCTGCCAGACTTGTGCCACACGCTGCCCCCAAGACCTCGACATCACGACCATCATGGAGTTCTTGACCCGAGAAGCACTCGAGCGCGGCTACGACCCGGCAATCCCCGAAGTCGAAGTGTTCAATGAAGCCTTCTTACGTGAAGTGCGCATCTGGGGACGCGCTTACGAATTAGGCATGCTAGCGGAGATGAAGCTGCGTTCTCGAGACCTGGTGTCCGACCTCGACCTTGCCGCCAGGATGGTCAGAAAGCGCAAAATCCACCTGACACCGCACACAGGGAGGATTCCACGCAATGTCAAACCAGCAGCAGGCGCGTCAAGCGCGGTAGCGTATTATCCCGGATGTTCACTTGAAACAACTGCAGTGGAGTTTGATGCCTCCGCGCGTGCGGTCTGTAAGCGGCTTGGGATAGATTTGATCGAACCGAAAGGCTGGGTCTGTTGCGGTAGCAGTGCAGCCCACCGGGCTGACCCCGAATTGGCGCTCCGACTGCCGATGGAAAACCTGGCGCTGATCGAACAGAGTGGGTTCAGCGAAGTCACCATGCCCTGTGCAGCCTGTTTTAACCGGCATAAGACAGCGCAGTTCGAAATTCGCCGACACCCTGAGAAAAAGCAGGCCCTGGATTCAATACTCGCTTACAGCTACAAGGAAACGGTTGAAGTTCGCAGCCTGATGGAGACGATCCTGGGCCATGCCGGCGTGGGGAAAATCCGAGAATGCGTGGTTCAGCCGCTCGTGGGTCTGAAAGTGGTCAGCTATTACGGCTGCCTGACCACGAGGCCGCCGAAAGTGACCGGCGCCGCTCATCCCGAAAACCCTGTAGAGATGGATGAAATCCTGTCCGCACTTGACGCCGAGGTCCTCGATTGGCCGTTTAAGACGTCGTGCTGTGGGGCGGCACACTCCCTGACCCGACGTGACATCGTCCTCGAGATGAGTGGTAATTTGATCGAGCAGGCTCAGGCTGCGGGGGCAGACGTTATCGCCGTCGCCTGTCCGCTCTGCCATGCGAATCTTGATGCTCGCCAGTTCCAGATGAAACTTGAACGCCAAACGCCGGTCCTATTTTTCACGCAGTTGGTCGCTATCGCACTGGGGCTGCCGGAAAAGAACGCAGCCCTGCACAAGAACCTCGTCGATCCCCGCGAGTTATTTATTTCAAAAGGGTATCTTGCCGGATAACGGCATATCGTTTCAATTAGAGCCGCACGCAAGGCCTAGAGCAAGCGGCACAAAAAAATGTTTTCAAGGAGAATCAATTATGTTGAAAACGCCAGATAAAGCGAAGCCCGGTGCGAATGGAAAATTCGTGCCGACCAAACTCGTGCTGCGAGACCCCGTCCCCAGTGACATCGAGATCGCACAGGAGGCGAAGTTAAAACCCGTGCTGCAGGTCGCCGAAGAGGTCGGACTGCTGTCGGAAGATCTCGAACTTTACGGAAAATATAAGGCCAAGGTCCACCTGAATGTCCGCGATCGGATGAAAGATGTGCCAAACGGAAAATACATCGACGTCACAGCCATCACACCGACTCCGCTGGGGGAAGGGAAAACGACGACCACGATCGGCCTCAGCCAGGCGCTGGGCGCGCACCTGGGGAAGCGCGTCGTCACCTGCATCAGGCAGCCCAGCCAGGGCCCGACTTTCGGCATCAAGGGCGGCGCGGCCGGCGGCGGATACAGCCAGGTCATCCCGATGGAAGACTTCAACCTGCACCTGACGGGCGACATCCACGCCATTACTGCTGCCAATAACCTTCTCGCAGCAGCGATCGACACGCGCATGTTCCACGAATCGACGCAATCCGACGAAGCACTGTTCAACCGGCTCTGCCCGCCTGCCAAGGACGGTGCGCGGTCGTTCTCTCCTGTGATGTTCCGCCGTTTGAATAAACTCGGTATCGAAAAAACCGATCCGAACGACCTGACGCCGGAAGAGATCAGCAGATTTGTACGGCTGGACCTTGATCCTGACCAGATCACCTGGCAGCGCGTCACGGATACCAATGACAGGATGCTGCGGAAAATCACCGTTGGCCAGGGCGAGAATGAAAAAGGTTTTAATCGCGAAACAGGATTCGATATAACCGTGGCAAGCGAAATTATGGCTATCCTTGCCCTGACCACGAGCCTCGAGGACATGCGCGAGCGGCTCGGGAAAATGGTGGTCGGTACCGACAGGAAAGGTGATCCGGTTACTGCCGACGACCTCGGTGCAGGCGGCGCGCTGACTGTACTGATGAAAGACGCCATCATGCCAACATTGATGCAGACCCTTGAGGGGACACCGGCATTCGTCCACGCAGGACCGTTTGCCAACATCGCACACGGCAACTCGTCGATCGTTGCTGACCAGATTGCCCTCAAGTTGATGGGGCCGGATGGTTACGTGCTCACCGAGTCAGGTTTCGGTGCTGATATCGGCATGGAGAAGTTCTTCAACATCAAATGCCGCTACAGCGGGTTAATTCCGAACTGCGTTGTTCTCGTCGCAACGATTCGCGCGTTGAAGATGCACGGCGGCGGACCGAAAGTCGTTGCCGGCCAGCCGCTCGACCCCGCGTACACGGAAGAGAATCTCGAATTGCTGGAAAAAGGATGTGCGAATATGGTCGTCCACATCAAGAATGCCCTGCGGTTCGGCATTCCGGTGGTCGTGGCGGTCAACCGGTTCAAGGACGATACGGATGCGGAAGTTGAGCTTGTCAAAAAGCACGCCCTTGCAGCCGGCGCTGAAGACGCAGTGATGAGCAACCATTGGGCCGAAGGAGGCAAAGGCTCGGTCGAACTGGCGAAAGCGGTCGTAGCTGCCTGTGAAAAACCGGGTAATTTCGAATTCCTATATCCGCTTGAAATGAGCATCAAGGAAAAAATCGAGACAATTGCAAAGGAAATTTACGGAGCTGACGGAGTCGAGTTCCTGCCCGAAGCAGAGGCAAAGATCGCTCTCTACAATAGGGCCGGCTTTGATAAACTCCCGATCTGTATGGCCAAGACCCACCTCAGCCTCAGTCACGATCCGATGCTGAAAGGAGTACCGACAAAGTTCATCGTACCCGTGCGAGACATCCGCGCAAGCGTCGGGGCGGGTTTTCTATACCCGCTTCTAGGAGCGATGAGCACAATGCCAGGCCTGCCGACGCGGCCCGTGTTTTATGACGTTGATCTCGATCCTGAAACCGGAAAAGTGATCGGCTTATTCTAGCGATAACAGGACAGTCGGGGGTCGCAGCATCACCACCCCCGACTGCCCTAATCAAATAATTTGAAAGGAGGCGGCGATGTGCCAGTTCTGTGCGCAACACGGCGATGGAAAGAAATGGTACCTGACAATGGAGAATTATTCACGTGATCTGATCGAACAGGACGATCGCATCGGATACATGGTCGATTTTGCTAATAGTTTCGAAACGCGCGTTCCGGGCGATCTTGCGAAAATGGAAAAGTTGAAGTCGTCTCCAGTACACGGATTCGCACAACCCTTCCTGGTCAATAAGTACAGACAGAATCATTACGGCCAGGTCGTACCCCTGGAAGAAATCGAGGAAGTGCTCGACCATGTTGATGCCATCGCAAGGCTGGAGTGTGTATGCAGGCGCGTCACGACAGGTAAAAAGAACGCACGGTACTGCTACCTGCTCACTGACCACCCGCGGTTAGCCGCAGAACTCGACGACTCCTTTAACCTTGAATACCTCACGACCGAAGAAGCGAAATCTTCGTTCCGGAAATTGGACCGACAAGGATTGATTCATACGGTCTGGACGTTTAAAACGCCTTTTATCGGGGCTATCTGCAATTGCGACCAGGATTGCATCGCTTATCGCATCTGCCATTCGGAAAATTACTTTAGAATTATGTACAGAGCAGAATGGGTTGCGGACGTGAATGTTGAAAACTGCAACGGCTGCAAGAACTGCATGAGACAGTGCCAATTCGGGGCGATGCGTTATTCATCCGCACAGGATAAAGTCTTCATCGACCCGCGGATGTGCTACGGCTGCGGCCTTTGCCGTGCAGCCTGCCATAAGGACGCCATTCACTTATCCGCACGGCAGGCGCATCCGGCTGCTATGGAAATTTGGTGAGCCTATGAAGATTGCAATAACCGGTAAAGGCGGTGTTGGAAAAACAACCATCTCTGCATTGTTAGCCCAAACCGCTGCAGGAAGGGGGATGGACGTTTTTGCAGTGGACGCAGATCCATCTCCCTGTCTCGCAGAAGCTCTGGGATTTCCGGAAGATCTGCGCAGCACTTTGAGGCCGATCGTAGAGATGGAGAGCCTGATCGAGGAAAGGACCGGCGCGAAACCCGGCGCGTCAGGCGGTTATTTCACCATTAACCCACGAGTCGATGATATCCCCGACCGTTTTAGCGCACTCCACCGCGGTGTGAGGCTGTTGGAAATGGGCGCAGTCCAGCGCGGCGGCAGCGGATGTATCTGCCCCGAAAGCGCGATGCTCAAGACCCTGTTCACGCATATGCTCCTGCGCAAGGATGAAATCCTGATCCTGGACATGTATGCGGGGGTGGAGCACCTCGGCCGTTCGACCGTCGATTTCGTGGATGCCATGTTAATCGTCGTTGAGCCGACCTACCGAAGTCTTGGCACAGCACGGCAAATTAAATCTCTCGCAGAAGACCTCGGTTTGGAACATCTTTACCTGGTAGGAAATAAGCTGCGCAACGTCGAGGATGCCGAATTCCTGGTAGCCGAATCACCCGGCTTGCCTGTTCTGGGCATTTTCCATGCTTTAGAGCCGGTAGCCGAAGCGGACCGTCTCGGAATTTCCGTTTATGATCACGTTGAAGAACTGCGCATTGCCGCAGGGGATATACTCGAAAGGCTGTTGGACCTATGACAACGACAATTGCACTGGCCGGCAAAGGCGGCGTCGGCAAAACAACAATCTCTGCCTTACTGATCAAATACCTCATCCGGAGGCAAACCGGCGCAGTCCTCGCAATCGATGCGGACCCGAGCAGCAACCTCAATATGGCCCTCGGCTTAGACCTCGAATGGACTGTAGGGGATATTCGTGAAGACCTCCTATCAAAGGTCAAAGATTCGCTCACTGCCGGGGGTGCAGCGATGGGGACGATCGACGGGGGTATGACCAAGCAGGCTTACCTGGATTACGAGATTCGGACCTCCATTTCAGAAGGTGATGCTTTCGACCTCATCGCAATGGGACGTTCGGAGGGACAGGGTTGTTACTGCGCCGTCAACCACAATTTACGGCAGGTGATCGATTCGATCAGCAAGAATTACCGATATGTCGTGATCGATAATGAAGCCGGGATGGAGCACCTCAGCAGGCGAACGACGCGTGACGTGCAGCATTTAATCGTGGTTACAGACCCGTCGATGAGAGGATTGGTTGCCGCAGAACGGATCGCCTCTTTCCGGAACAGTATGGATATCAATATCGAACAGGTCCACCTCGTGGTCAACCGGGTTCTGGGAGATCTCCCGCATGCGGTGCTTGAGAAGATCAAGGCGCTGGACCTTCCGTTCCTGGGGACCGTTCCGGCTGATTCGGCGATCGGTGAGCTGGACATTTTAGGTGAACCGCTGGTCGATTTACCCGAAAAATCGGCGGCCTATCACGAAATTGCAGTGATGATGGGTAAGATTCTGTAAGTCCTTTAAGCAGTAACTCTTATTAAATTAGTTTCACTGCTTCACCTTACTCAATCGCAGGTGTACGTTCTGCTGTGAGTTGGGCGAGCGCGTCGGCCAGGTGACGATCTTCAATCGCATAAGCACCTTCTGCCACGCGCAAGAGGTGGGCGCGTTTGAGTACGTCGGCGTGTCGATGTCCTTCCGGGGGTTCAAACTTGTAGCAGGCCAGTTCAAGCAGTTGGCCGTTTGGGTCACGGAAGTAAATCGAATCCATGAAACCCCGATCGATCGGTCCGGTGTTCTTGATATTGCGTGACTCCAGGCGTGCTGCGACCTGGGTATAGGTCGCTCTCGAGACAATGAACGCCAGATGATGCAGGTTGCCGATGCCTTCTGGATTTGGCGCAGCATCGAGCGTCCGCGAAGTCCGGACGAAAAAGGTAAGCAATCGACCGTCACCGGGGTCAAAGTAAAGGTGCTCTTCTTCGGACACGTCGAGATTCGGCTGGGTGAAGATCAACGGCATTCCGAGGACTCCCTGGTAGAAATTAATGATGTCATCCCTGTTAGAGCCGATCATTGTGATGTGGTGGACGCCCTGGGTTTGAATGATGGTCATTTTTACTCCTTTTGCGATTCAGCACGGGAATTTTCTACCATCGCAGGATGGTACTGTCATATTCTAATCTCTTCAGGCGGACGGGCTGCCTGACCAGTTTATAATTTACTGAGGTCACACATCCGATTGAAAATTGACTTCCTATTCATCAGTGCATAATATTAATCATTAAAACAGACCGCCCATTCAATCTTACGAGAAATCGGAGGAAGAGTTATGGAGATTCTTGAAAATGTGGACGATTGGAGACGCCAATTTGCTTCCGGCTGGCTGAAACACTTAAATGAGACAGGAGAAGTTGATTGGGGCAAATACCATCACCCGCGGAATACTTATTGCCCTGATGGCAAAAGCATCGTTCTGAAGGAAAGCCGGCTCCTTCTCGTGACGTCATCCGGCGCTTTTCTGAAAAGGAGCCAGAAACCTTTCAACTCAGACGACCCGCTGGGCGACGATTCCTTCCGTACATTTCCGGTCCAAACGACATCCGAAGAATTAGACTATACGCATGGACATTATGACGAATCGATGGTTCGGCAGGATATGCAGGTGGGAATCCCGCTCGAGCACCTGCGATCACTGGCCAGCGAGGGCGTCATCGGCTCTCTGACGGACGCTGTCGTCAGCTTCATGGGTTACCAGCCCGACTCGGCAGCCGTCGCAGAAGACTTCGCTCCCAAACTGGTCGCACAGGCAAAAGACCAGGGTGCAACCGCTGCGCTTTTCGCTCCGATGTGACCGATCTGCCACCAGTCCGTGGGACTGGTTTCTCGAGCTTTCGAGATGGCCGGCATCGCCTCGGTCGTTATCGCCTGGAATGCAGGGCGCATCCGGCTGGTCAACCCGCCACGCACCCTGATTACAAAACTCCCGCGCGGCACAGTTTTTGGCTTGCCGGGAGATACAGATGGACAACGGAATGTGCTGATGAGCGCACTGCGGCTCCTGGAACTGGATGCCCCTCTCGCACCTGTCTACGCGGACTCCTGAGTCCGGCATCTCGAAAGGAACCTGTAAAACTTTGTGTACAATGGGTATTTAAGGGACACCTTCCAATTCTAAACAGGAGGCCAAATATGCCGTCAGGACCGCCAGATCAAATCACACCACAATCGATCAATGACTACCTGGAGATCATGAGTAAATCGGTCTTTCAATCCGGGATGTCCTGGAAAGTTGTCGAATCGAAGTGGGCCGACACCCGAGAAGCGTTTCAGGGTTTTGATACGCAGGTCGTTGCAGGATTTGACGAACGAGACATCGAGGCCCTATCCAAGGATACGCGCGTCATTCGCAATTACAGGAAACTCAAAGCGATCGTATCCAATGCGCAAAAAATGCTGGCCTTAGAAAAAGAGCACGGCAGCTTCAAGAATTACCTGCGCGCGCACGGCGATTTCGATTCGACGCTCACGGCCATAAAGAAGGATTTCAAGTTCATGGGGCCGACCGGAATCTACGTGTTCTTGTATGTGGTCGGCGAAAAGGTCATCCCGCATGAGGAATTCGAACAAAAGTACAGGTAAAAAACAGGCGCGCATAATGTTGGAAACGTCACACGCCTTGTTTTTGATCCCTCAAACTCAGTCGGTCTGGTTCGAATACCAGCGCTCTTTATCGTATTCGTATCGACTTTCCCATTGCGACCCGTTTTTTTGTTTGAACAATCCAACCAGTCCGCTTAAGATGGCTGAAAACACATTCGGATAGACTGGGCTTTGCTGCGCCTTGATAGGTCTGGGTAAAACAACCCGATCCAGCAAATTGAAATACTCCCCACGCTCACTCCGATCCAGTCCCCCATCGACCAATTCTTTCAGCGTGACACGGTCATAATCTCTGAATTTGAGCGGCTGCTTATCCGTATATCCAAGGTCCTTACAGGTCTTCTGATCGATATCTTCATTGGTAAATCGAAGATGATTATTACGATCGCGATATTGGTACAGCCTGCTGTAAGGCTCTACCATCAGGTTTCCGAATTCTGTTTCTTCAAACGGCGCGTAGGTCGCCGCAAGCCATTCTTTATACGGCTGGTATTGCTCCAAAAACTCCTGCAGTTCGACCCCTTCAACACCTTCAGCGATCTTTTCGGCATAACTTGGCAGTTTCTTCGCAAGCCAGGCGTCAAATGGATTCTTTTCAGCCCACTCCTTCCGGTTCTCAGGCAGTGGAGGCAGCTCGTTCACGGAGTGTTTCTCAAGCGCTTCCGCATATTCGCTGCAAGCTGTATCGTAACCTTGATCATATTCAGCCCGAATTGACTCCTCATATTTCATCGGAAGTTGAGCCATAAACTCTTTATTGACATCCACCACCCAGGGGCGATATCCAGGGACTTCCCGCATCCGATCAAGGACACTCGCGTGGATTTTTGGCGGACCGTATGAATCAAACGTATGCTGGTCCCAGACCACGTTCCGGTTGCCTTTCTTATAGATAACCCCAGCGCCTGCGCGTGGCGGGTGTTCCCGATCTATCGCATCTGGGGCAATAACGAAATTCCAGTTCCGGCGTGAGCCGAGGTAAATTCGCAGTCCGTGAAAAATGGCTTTTTCTATCATCCATTCCAAAGACAGGTCCGCCAATCCCCCGGCCATAAAACCGCCTCCCACGTCCGTGTGCGAACCGCTGAACCAGACCTGCTGAACAATCTGTTTCTCGCCGCATTCTTTCCACACGGTCGGGTGAAACCAGAGGCGGTCATCATCAATAGCCAGTGCGTGATA
This sequence comes from Anaerolineales bacterium, assembly GCA_041564295.1. Classification (GTDB taxonomy): domain Bacteria; phylum Chloroflexota; class Anaerolineae; order Anaerolineales; family JABWBV01; genus DATDOR01. The sequence goes on from JBFGQG010000043.1 coordinate 9,119, forward strand.
TGCGTTGAGAACGCTTTTATGCAGTTTGAAATCATGGAACCTGTGCTTGAACCAGGGGATGTTATTGATCAGTGTGTTCAAAGTCGCCAGCGGGACAAGGCCCAGCGCCGGAACCGTATCCCAGACTCCCAGGAAATCAATTTGGACCCAATGATTTGGGTGCTCCTTGACGAATTTCTGGGCCCTGTCATTGAAAGAGTCTTCTTTCTGGTCTTTTTCGTCAGCTATTCGCTGCGATCTACCGGCCTTGTATAGTCGCCAGGCGCGTTGGATCAGCTCCGGACGGGCCTTCGGAAGGATACCGAAGTAGTGGATGAAATTTGCCAGGCTGCGGACGGTCGCCGCACCACGGCTGAAACCAAAAAGGAAAATCTTATCACCCGCTTCGTAATTGTCGTAAATGAACCGGTAGCACTGTAAGATATTCTTGTTGAAACCTGCGCCAAAGGCGCTCCCCGTCACCTTACGCCAATCCGTGCCAAGCCCCTGGTCGTAGAAAACGACCTGCTGCGACGTCCTGTCTTCGAGCATGCGAAAGACCTTGTAAACATTCGTATCATGACCTCGCCCACCATCCTGCCCGGTGCCGTCCGATAATACGACTATATTCTTTGCCATATTTGCTCCTTGTTTTCAGATATTATTAATCGACTGTTTTATTAAACGAAATTTGTTCAATGACGTACCGCAAACTGTGATCTAAGCGCCCTGAGAACCTGGATTAGGATTTTCTGAGGTATTCCGAGCACTTTCGTCCGTATCCCCTTCGCTGCTCGTCGCAAACTTTGACAGCATTGAATTGATGACCGACTCATAGAACCTGTCTGTGAATCCGGCCAAAAAGGCAATAATCCAGAACGGCGCCATGACGCCGATTTCTTCAAGGTCGGCTGCACTGATCGTCGGTGTGCCGCCAAGCAGGTCAAGACCTGCATAGAGCGCGAGGTAAGTTACACCGCTCATAATGATCCCAATCGCAGGCCGGGCGGCCAGCCATCGCTTCTTTTGAGTAAGACTCGCTGAACTAAACTCTTCCTCATCCTCTTTGTAAAGCTGGTAAAGGATCGCTGCGATACTGCCTGCGGCACCCCAGATCAGAATCGAATAGGGGATCCGGAAGGCCGGGACGAACGTGAGGTTGAACGCGCCGTGCATCCAGACTGCAAGGATCAATAACGCGCTGTACCCGACTGCGGTGATCCAGGTCAGGTTTTGATAAATCCTGTCATTTCGCACGCCGCGCTCATAGCGATCGATTTTCGTATTCAAGAACTTGATCTGGTATTCCGCCTTATTCCATTCTTTATTTTCAATGTGTTCTGTGATTTTTAGCAAACCGTCCTGAAATTCTACAAATATTTTTTCGGGAAAATAGAATTTTGAAATTTCCAGGTTGGTTGCTTGCTGCATTTCGAGGAGATGCATTTTCCTGTAATTCTCATCTCGTGAATTCAAGGCGTGCAGTCTTCCACTGAGCATATCACAGCGAGCTTCATCACTCCTCAACGGCAATACGTTGACCAGATAGTAGCTCATTATGACAAGACCGATGGCCAGCGACTCCAGGAAAAGCATTTCGTAAAAATCAATCAGTGCAGGCGATTCTCCAGGAAATACGAACCCCAGGCCTGCGAATATTTCGAAATTATTCGCAGCAGAACCGAACACACCTAATGCGATCACCAAAAAAAGCACACCCCCCAGGATGAAGTTTTTCCTTTTCTTCGGATTATCGAGAAAATTATTCTGTAAATCATCAAATTCGGACTTCCATTTTTCTCGGTCCTGTTGCTCTTTTTCGCTGAAAATATCGTCCACAGCAAGATTAAATGAAGGTATTCGGTCGGCCTGGGGAACATCAGTGGTAGCCATATCCTCTATCTCCTTTTTTATTTCACTTCGTTTATCGCTGACCCGGTTACAACAGTGAAATAAGGCCAAACATTCGTCACAAATGTAAATCTGCTTCGGACGAACCGGTGGGATTGATCATCAGGCTGCAATCTATAACGACGGCCAATCTCAATTTTGACGGACCTGGCTTCGATGGACCTGGTTTTTCTAGTGAGTTATTGGAATCATGCCTTAGTGGACTCTTTATTTGTATAGCTTTTCCACACAAATGTCAAATTCTTCTTGCACTTAATTCAATCTTCCTGCCCGTACGAGCAGCTCCGCATTCAATATCGACCCACTCGCCGCCCCACGCATCGTGTTGTGGACCAGCGACACAAACCGCAGATCGAACACATTACATTCCCGCACGCGGCCGATGCTGACGGCCATTCCACCTTCCGCATTCCGATCGAGTCTGGGCTGCGGCCGGTCTTCCTCTGTCCGCACCACGATCGGTCGCTCTGGCGCACTCGGAAGGCCACGGACGATCTCACAACCGCGAAAATCCGCCAATACTTTCGCAGCTTCTTCCGGACTGGGCGAACTGTCCAACCGTACGGAAACACACGAAGTATGCCCGTCGATCACCGGGACGCGGTTGCAGTGCGCGGACAACGCAAGGGAATGCGGAATCCGTTCCCGACCGTCCATTATTCCGAGAAGCAACCGCGTTTCCGGCTCCAGCTTCTCTTCTTCACCGCGGATATAAGGGAAAACATTATCGTGAATATCCATTGAAGAGATACCCGGATAACCTGCGCCTGATATCGCCTGCATGGAAACTGAAACCACGGTTCGAAGACCAAAGGCGGCATCGAGCGCCTTGAGCGGCATCGCCACGCCCGTAGTCGTGCAGTTCGGGCTGGCGACGATACATCCCGCCCAACCATATTGATCACGCTGGTTATCGATCAGTGCCAGATGGTCCGCATTGACTTCCGGGATCAGCAGGGGCACGTTTTCCACCTGGCGGAAAGCTGAAGCGTTCGTACAAACCGCATTTCCTGCTTCTGCAAATAGCGGTTCAATCATCCGGGCAGCTTCGAAAGGTAAGGCAGAAAAAACGATCCTCGCCGGCACATCCGGCGACAACGGGCGGATGACCATTTCGGCGGCGTACTCGGGTATATCACCATCTAACCGCCAGTCGCAGGCTTCTGCGTATGATTTCCCGGTGCTCCGGTCGGATCCGCACAATGCTACGACTATGAACCATGGATGATTCGCAAGCTGTTGAACGAACCGCTGTCCTACGGTTCCAGTTGCTCCAAGGATCGCTACGGGAATTTTGTCGAAATCGCTCATAAGTGTCGTACCTCGTTGTGTATTTTGCGCACAGCAAAGCTCGCGTCTGCATCCTGGATGATGAGGGAGAAACGATTCCTTCTTGCCGTCTGGCCTGTTGCTAGAACTTCGATATTATGTCGATCAAGCGCCTGGTAAGCGCCCAACTTCGAATCGCTCGTACAGGCTTTTTTGCCGACGAGGCTGACAACGGAAAGTTCACACGCCAGGGCGTTCACATTATCTATTCCGTCGAAACGCATCAATGGATAACCGGCCCCATTCTTGAGAAGCCGGTTTTCCGCATCCCAACGACATCCGCTGAGAAGGCTTACTATGATCTCTTCGTCTAATGAGGAAGACAATTTCCTGCGGATGACTGTGCCCGGATTTTCAGGATCGAACGTATGACACACCCGGACAGGGATATTGCGTTTCCGAACCGGTGCAATTGTTTTTGGATGCAGGACTCGCCCCCCGTAATTTGCCAGTTCATGCACCTCGGCATATCTGATTTGAGAGACCAGGATGGCTTCCGGAACTAGTCGTGGATCGGCAGTCATAATGCCGGCGACATCCGTCCAGATCCAGACTTCCTTTGCATCCAGGCTCGCACCCAGGATCGTAGCCGTGTAGTCGCTCCCGCCGCGACCGAGAGTCGTAACCTGGCGATTTGCTGTCGCTCCAATAAAACCGGTGACGACCGGAAGGATCCCCTCAGCGAGAAGCGGGTTGAGCACTTGCCTGGCGGATTTTCGCGTCAGTTCTTCCAGCGGTTGCGCGTTCAGAAAATTGCAGTCGGTCATGATCAGATCTGCAGCATCGATGGGAAGGGAATTAAGTCCGATCAATTTCAGATATGCCGCCACGAGTCTGGCGTTCAGCCTTTCACCGAAGGCACTGATGTCATCAATCCTGGCAGGTGACGCTGTCCTAACTCGAAGAATAGGATCACACTTCCCGCGCAATGAATGAAGATCGATTAGAAGGGACTTTTCAAGTCCGCTTCTAATCAGGCCGGGGGAGAAGAGTTCCCGAATAACAGTGCGATTTTTCATTTCTATCAGTTCGAGCTGTTCCTTGAGCGCCTGCTGTTGCCCGTCTTCGGCAAGCTTTGCGCAGGAGAGCAGGTCCTCGGTTATCCCTCGCATGGCTGAAACAACGATTACCAGATGGGGCCACTTTTCCCTATAGCTCATTGTGATCATTGCAGTCTGGTGAATCGACTCTGCAGAGCCGACAGAAGTGCCGCCGAACTTCATAATGAGCGTTTTGGAGGGGTCAGGTAGAACTTCACTTTTTTGAGCCATTTCGTTTCCTCCATGGATCCGATCATCCAGGTTAAATATGCGCTAAAGATTGGTCCAAGTCCGCGATCAGGTCTTGTGTATCTTCAATCCCGATTGAAAATCGGACGAGATTCTCTGGTATTCCGAGTGCAATCCTTTCTTCTGTCGAAAGTTCGTAGTATGACATCAGGGCGGGTTGTTCAATCAGGGATTCGACGCC